>JADHWZ010000019.1 GCA_016783225.1 Dehalococcoidia bacterium
AAGACAACGTTGCCTTATACCAGGGAGTTACCCTGGGCGGCACCAGCTTGCAGAAAAAGAAGCGGCACCCGACTCTAGGCAACAACGTAGTCGTTGGCGCCGGGGCGAAGCTTATTGGAGCTATCACCATCAATGCCAACGTCAAGGTCGGTGCCGGCTCTGTGGTGATAAACTCAGTGCCCCCAAATGCTACTGTTGTTGGTGTGCCGGGTCGGGTTGTTGAGATCCGTAACCCCGATACCGATACTGTGGAGACACTGCCTGATCCTGTCTGGGAAAAGCTTGAGAACCTGGAAAAAAGGATAGCTGAAATGGAAAAGCGCTTGGGTGCTGCCCGGGCCACGGGTGAGGCTGCTGTAAGCGCTGATCCTTTGCTTTCGAAGAGGACGGATGAAAGTACTTAATACACTGTCGGGGCAAAAAGAGGAGTTCCGCCCTCAGGGCGAGACGGTAACCATGTATGTCTGTGGAGTTACCGTTTACGATGAGTGCCATATTGGCCATGCCATGAGCTATGTGATATTTGATGCCATCAGGCGCTATCTGGAATTCAGGGGCTATAAGGTAAAACATGTACAGAACTTCACCGATATCGATGACAAGATAATAGACCGGGCTCAGCAATTGGGTGTGCCGGCGCTGGAGCTGGCCGAGAGTTTCATAGCCGAGTATTTCAGGGACATGGACGCCTTGAACATACAACATGCCCATGTCTTCCCAAAGGCGACTGAAGAAATACCCAAGATAATCGAAGTCATACAGGGTCTGATAGCCAATGGCCATGCCTACGAGTCCGGGGGCAGTGTGTATTTTCGGGTGAGAAGCTTTCCCGGCTATGGCAAGCTGTCGCACCAGAACCTGGATGAGATGATGTCTGCCAGCTGTTCTGTGGAGGATGTGAAAGAAGACCCGCTGGATTTTGCGCTGTGGAAGGCGGCCAAGCAGGGTGAACCTGCATGGCCGAGCCCCTGGGGTGAGGGCAGGCCGGGGTGGCACATAGAGTGCAGCGCTATGGCTTTGAAATACCTGGGGGACAGCCTGGACATTCACGGTGGCGGCCAGGACCTTATTTTCCCGCATCACGAGAATGAGATTACCCAGTCGGAGAGCTTTACCGGGGTTGTACCCTTTGCCAGATATTGGTTACATAACGGGTTGCTGCAGCTTGGCCAGGACAAGATGAGCAAGTCTGTGGGCAACTTGATAACCGTGAAACAAGCGCTGGAGCGCTACAGCCCTGACGCTATCCGGCTCTTTATCCTTAACTCTCATTACCGTAGCCCGTTAACCTACAGCGAAGAGACGCTGGAAGCAGCGGAAACCGGTGTGGAAAGGTTGCGGCAGGCAACCAATGATGAAGAAGAACCTGGGGGAAAGGCCATCCTCGATGGTGAGCCGTTCAGACATAGGTTCATCGAGAGCATGGATGACGATTTCAATACCGCCCAGGCAGTGGCGGCGCTTTTCGAGCTCGCCAGGGAGATCAACCGGCGACGGGACGAGAAACACGACGTCGCTGGTGCTCAGCGTACTCTAACCGAGCTGGCCGGGGTTCTGGGCTTCACTCTGGAGGAGCCGACAAAGCCACCGCTTGATGCTGGGCCTTTTATTGACCTTCTGGTCTCCGTGCGCGACGATTTGCGTCAGGCCAGACAGTGGCAACTGGCTGACAGAATACGGGACCATCTAGCTGAGTCGGGGATAGCTCTTGAGGACACCCCTAAAGGGACAGTCTGGAAGCGCACGCGGTAGGTTCTCAGCTATTCTTGAACGGTGATCCGCCTGCCGGCGTTGTTGAAAAAGAAGGCGTCGCCGAATTCCTGAGAGAGTATCGAGGCCGCGGGCAAACCCGTGCAGTGGGAGACGCCCAGCCTCTGGACACCAAGCTGCTTCAACTCGGCAACAGTCAAGTCTATTTGCTCTCTGGAGGCCCGTATAAGGTGAGTGCCGCCAACGACCGTGTGAATGCGCTGTTCGCCGGTGATTTCCCGGGCGTGAATCAGCGTGTTTATGATGCCGCTGTGCCCGCAGCCGAGGACAACTACCAGGCCTGCGTCACCCTTGATGATGAGCGCCAGGTCATCTTTTAACGGGTCAGGACGAAACTCTCCACCCTCCTTGACATAAAGGTTCGCATCAATCTGCTCGTATTCGGTGCGCATGGCGATTTCACCGGTGGTCAGGATATTGCTGGTAATCCAAAGGGGCTCCTTGGTGAGCGTGAAGGAGGCTCCGAGGCCTTCCAGTGCTTCCCGGGCGAATGGTATGCCGGCGTACTCCTCCTGGTTACCGAAAGTACGAGAGTACTTGGATGCCCAGATGTCGGGGTGAGCGACTACCTCGACTTCTTTTCTCATCGCGGTCAGTACATCGATTAGGCCGCCGGTGTGATCACGGTGCCCATGGCTGATGACTATCTTGTCCGTCTTGGACAGGTCTATGCCCAGGGCAGCGGCATTGTGGGCCACTGACATGCTCAGCCCCGTATCCAGCAGGACCTTGTAGTTGTCTACCTCTGCCAGGATGCTCAGTCCCCACTCGGCAAGCAGTCCGACCCTGCCGGCGGTGTTCTCGCTTAATGTAGTCAGTTTGATCTGCATTGTCCCTTAACTTCCTTCCAGCCTTACTTCAGCGCCTACCTTGGTTTCTAGGAAGACGGCAGCGCTCCCGTTCTTCAATGATATCTCCAGATGACCGCTGCTGCCTATGATGGCGAGCAGCCCATCTGCCTGGCTGTAGAATTGGCTCAGCCCACGCATGCGGTGATTACCTATTTCTACAACCAGCTCTCCCGTCGGCAAGTCGCTATTCCTTATGTCCGTAATCACGTTGCCAAAGCTGTCTATATGGAGAACATGGCCGACAAGATTCCCCTCAGCATTCTGATAAGGCCGCGCAACGGGAAAGGCGTTAAGGCGGTTTAGGCTGTCTCCGAACCTGCTCAAAGGCACGCCCAGCGACAGGTGAGCCGCCACCGGGGCGAAGATATCCCGCCCGTGAAAAGTAGCGCTCACCGGCTGCCGCCAGAAATCGGGGTTGGTGATGTGGACAGCCTCGAATCCTGTTTCCAGGTCTCGCAGTTCCAGGTTGGGGAGGATGGGAGCAGATAGCCGGGCGGGTCTTGTGCCCTCCTCATCCAGTATATAACTCAGGACGCCGTTATCCGGCGCCACGAAGAAGGCTGAAGCTGTTTCCAAGATGACCGCCTTCCGCTTGCTGCCAACACCCGGGTCGACCACAACCACGTGGATTGTCCCCTCGGGGAAATAGTGGTGAGCCGAGCTGAGAACGAAAGCTGCCTGAAGGACATTCTGAGCCTCAACCGAATGCGTGATATCGACGATAGTCGCTTCCGGGTTGATGGTCAGGATAACCCCTTTCATGCCGGCTACATAGGCATCGCCAGTGCCGAAATCGGTCGTCAGGGTTATCACCGGAGCCATGTCAGCTCTTGCTTGTGCTCAACGGGTGAGATGGACGATCCAGATGGCAAGGAGAATGAACACAACGGTTAAAGCGATAGTAATTTGAAGCAAGCTTTTTTCGACGCCTCTTCGCGTTCGGTAAACGCTATCGGGCTGCCCGAAGATGCCACCAAGCCCGCCGCCCTTCACCTGGAGCAGTATTACTGCAATCAAAGCTACAGCTACGAGAATCTGGGCAATGAGGAGATAACTAGGCATCTGGTTTTCCTCCAAGTTTTTCCAAAAGGACTTCCTTTGCCACGCCGGGATTAGCCCGCCCCCTGGTAGCCTTCATCACCTGGCCGATGAGGAAAGCCAGGGCTTGCTGCTTTCCGGCCTCGAAGTCAGACACGGCCTGACTGTTGCTGTCTATTACCTGGCCCACCACCTCCTCTATTTCCGAGCTGTCGCTGATCTGGCTGAGCCCCTTCTCGGCGACGATGTCACCCGCCGTCTTGCCGCTGGTGAACATATCTTCGAAGACCACCTTGGCCGCCGGCCCGCTGAGGGCCCCTTTCTCCACCAGGTCTAACATCTCTATCAGGTGGTTCGGCGTGACCTTGGTGTCTTCAATGTCGGTATTGGTGGCATTGAGCATGCGGCTGAAGTCGCCCAGCAGCCAGTTGCTTACCGTCTTCGCCCTCTTGTGAAGATTCGCCTCGTCTGAGGAGACTGTGACCAGCTTGACGCAGTCCTCGAAGTAGCCGGCCATGGCTTTGGACTCGGTGAGCAGACTGGCGTCATATGCCGGCAAGCCATACTCAGCCGTGAAGCGGTCTCTTGTTACGTTGGGCAACTCGGGCAGGCGAGACGTGATTTCCTCAACCCAGGACCTGTCGAAAACCAGCGGCGGCAAATCGGGCTCGGGGAAGTAGCGGTAGTCGTGTGCATATTCCTTGCTCCGCTGGCTCACGGTTATCCCCTCTTCCTCAACCCATCCCCGTGTCTCCTGGGTGAGCTTTCCACCATTCTCCAGTTCCTGCCTCTGCCGCTGTGCCTCATAGTCCAGGGCGCGGTAGACAGCCTTGAAGCTGTTCATGTTCTTTACTTCCACCTTGGCCAGATAATCGGTGGTGCCTGCGGGGCGGATGCTGATGTTGGCATCACACCTGAAGCTTCCCTCCTCCATGTTGCCCGTGGACACGCCCAGGTACTGGAGGATCGTCCGCAGTTTCATCAGGTACTGCCTGGCCTCTTCGGGCGAGGTGATGTCCGGCTCGCCGACGATTTCCATCAGGGGCACCCCCGACCGGTTGACGTCCATGAGGCTGTAGCTTTCACCCTCGGGCGCGGTGCGGTGGGTCAGCTTGGCCACGTCCTCCTCGAGATGCACCCGGGTGATGCCGACCCTCTTTTGCGTCCCGTCGATGTCAAGCGTCAGCCAGCCGTGCTGGCTGATAGGCATATCATACTGGGATATCTGGTATCCTTTCATTAAGTCGGGGTACGGATAGTTCTTGCGGTCGAACTTCGCCTGCTCGGCGATGCTGCAGTTGAGGGCCAGGGCGGTCATCACCGTATATTCAATGGCTTTCTGGTTGATCGCGGGCAGGACGCCGGGCATGCCCAGGCAGATGGGGCAGACATGCGTATTGGGCGGCGCGCTGGCATAATCGGCGCTGCAGGAACAGAACATCTTGCTCTTCGTCAGCAGTTGGGCATGCACCTCCAGCCCGATGATGGTCTCGTATTCCACGACAGCGGTTAGTATAGCAGCATGGGTTGTATGAGGCAAGGAAATGTACTCGTCGAGTACATTAGCGGCACTCCATCTCCGCTCTTTTGTTACCCTTGTTGTTGTACAAGAGGGGTGTGGTGGGCAGAAGTAGTGCGACCTTTTAAGGTCGCCTGGGCGGGGTTTGGGCGAGGCTAAAGCCTCGCACTACATGTTTCTCATTTTCCCGATAGTGCCACCGGGTGGGCGTCAGCTATCTACCCGAGCGAGATCAGGAAATGTACTCGTCCAGTACATTAGTGGCATGTCTCTGTTGTCTCAGAATCGTAGGGACAGGTCTAAAGACCTGTCCCTACGTTAGAGCTCAAGTACATAGCAATTGCGCCGCAAGCCGACACATTCAGCGATTCTGCTTTCGTTGTGGCGATGGGAATTCTCAGTCGGTAATTGGCCATATCCAGTATTGCTTTCGAAAGGCCGGATGCTTCGTTGCCCAGCGCCAGCAGGAGCTTGTTTTGCTGAGAGAGAATCGATGGCTCTGCCATACCATTGAGGTCTGCCGCTACCAGAGCATGTCCGTCTTTTTGCAGTGTCTCAACGAGTTCAAGGTAATGGATAGTCTTCCTGATCCACACGGATAGCACCGTGCCGGCAGTCGACTGAACGCATTTTGGCGAGAAAGGGTCGGCACACTTATTTGTCAGGATGATGCCGGAGAAATCGAAAGCCACGGCAGTGCGGATGAGAGTACCCACATTTCCAGGGTCCTGAATATCTTCGAGCAGCAGGATTTTAGCCCCGACGTCCTGTGGTAGATGTTCCGAATACGTGTTTGAGGGCAGGCGGACAACGGCAGTGATTCCCTGAGGCGTCTTTGTGGAGCAGATGGAGCGGAGCTGGCTATCGGTAACAAACCGTGTGGAATAGCTGCCATAAAGGGGAGACGGCTCTTCTGTTGTTACGATTTCAAGTATTTCGTCAGGATGATTGCCAATGACCTGTGTGATAGCTCTGTCGCCTTCAACGAGGAATGCTCCGGCTTCAAGGCGCCCTTTCATTGTGGCGAGCTTTTTGTACCACTTGAGTGGCTTCAGCGGATTAGTACGGGCATTTGATACCGGTGGCATAATCTCCTCGCCTTTTTCCTGCCGTGCCGTGTTATTCACATCCGGCAGTCACGGGATACCTGCTACAAGCCTAAACGCCATTGCAGAAAATGTAAATAAGCAGTGTCATTTCTACCCATCAGGAGCAGGGGGAGAAGGGGTGGCCTTCTCGCTCGAAGTCGGGGACGTAACTGTCTGCTGCCCCCATCTCCTGTATCCACCCGTTTTCCAGCCCCGTATCGGATAGCAACTGGAGAACCATCTCATATTCAGCCGTGGAAATCCTCCTGGAAAGCAGTGGTATCCGTTGCGCTTTATGCAGCGGCAAGTACTGAGACATTATGCTGACCGTCACCGTGGGAGAAAGCTCCTGGGCCAGCCAGGTGAGCGTTTTCTCGCTGTCTGCCAGCCCGTTGGGCAGGATGAGATGGCGCACAATCAGTCCCCGTTGCGCCAGGCCGGATTCATCCACTACCAGGTCACCAACCTGGCTATACATCTCTTTGATGGCCTGGCGAGCCCGTACCACATAGTCCTGAGTCTGCGAGAACTTCTTAGCCCGCTCATCTGAGGCATACCTTAAATCGGGCAGGTAGACGCTTATTATGCCGTCGAGCTCCTTCAGGGAAGCCATGGAATCGTAGCCGTTGGTGTTGTAGACCAGCGGCACTCGAAGCCCCATAGGCACCGCTTCCACGACTGCCCTGACCAGTTGGGGAACAAAGTGAGATGGCGAAACGAAGCTAATATTGTGGCAGCCCCGGCCATCTTGAAGATAGAGCATGTTTTCAGCCAGGCTATGGCAGTCCGTCTCCTTGGATTTCTGTCTCTTCCAGCTCTGGCTTATCTGGTAGTTCTGGCAATAGACACACCTCATATTGCAGTTGCCGAAGAATATCGTCCCTGAGCCTCTGCTTCCCGAGATGGCTGGTTCCTCTCCCTGATGCGCGCAGACCGCCGAGACTATAGGCAGATAAGCCGAACGGCAGAAACCTGTCTCATTTTCCAGCCGGTTGACCTTACATTCCCTGGGGCAGATATCGCAGGAGGCTAACCTGGCTTCAAGCGCCTCAACACGGCGCTCCAGTTCACCAGAGTGGTATAGAGCAATGTAGCCGGGTTCTGTAATTACATGAAGCATCGGTAGTGATAACGGACTAACTCAGTGTGGCACACTTTAATTGGCTATGGTCACTATAGCAGCAACGCTGGAACGAGGCAAACATCCTCGTCCGATTTTGGACCGTGTTTGTTCCGAATGCCTTGACGCCATTTGAACAATGCTCTAGGATGGTGGTGAACAACCTTTGGTTTAGTCGGGCCATGGGGAACCATGCGCACTACCGGATTTTGGTATGAAAGCTCAAATAGATAAGCAAAAACCGACATGGAAAGACGTGGTAAAGCAGGCCTTATTAGAATTGGGTGGGCAGGGGCATCTATCTGAAATCAATAGGATAGTAGAAGGGCATCCCAAGACTGAAACTAACCCGACTTGGCAGGACACTATCAGACGGGTTGTGAGGCAATATAAGATTTTTGAACCAGTGCCACCAGAAAGAAGCGGGATTTACAAAATTGTAGAAGATATTTCACCAAAGCCTGAAGCACAGAATTTCACAGAAGAGCCAGAAATTGATCACGGGATTGCTCAAGGAATGTTGGTAGCCGTCGGGAACATTTATGGCTATGAGACTTACGTGCCACCACATGACCAAAGTGCCATGAGTTTTCAGGAGAGGCCGTTAAGGGACTTTGTCAGTGTAGCTGACTGTACTGATGTTTTTAGGGGCCCTAATCTGGCAAAGATTAGGGAGATCGATGTCTTGTGGTTCGACGAGGATGATTACGGACTGTTTCCTGTGTACGCTTTCGAAGTAGAAGAAACAACGAGAGTAAAATCAGGTTTAGATAGGCTCTTAAAGATACCGAGGAGATTTCCTACGAGGTTTTTTATTATTGGGCCGAGCGCAAAAGAGAAGAATTTGTTTGACCAATATATCAACCAGACGCCGTTTAGGGATTTTAGAGACAGATTTCTGTTTAGGCTTTATGAGGATTTGGAACAATTATACAACTCTGCGTTGGTTCACAATGACCAACGAGAACAATTTGGTATCATTCAAGCGGAGAGGCAATTATGAAGTCCCAAATAATAGTTAAATGTGTATGTGGAAGAGAAGTTGTGCTTCAGGTCTACGGAGGGCAATATCAAAATGAATATAGAGGAGATTGCGAGTGTGGTAGCAAATGGGTTTTGAACGAAATATCAGAGTTGATGGCAGAGATTTCTGAGGAAGAAGGAAACGTTAGAAGTTGATTTAAAAAACCAAACAAGCGAGAACGAACGCCGGCACATGTCCACCTGGTTGTGGAGATGTATGTTAAATATGCATCTAATCCTCAGCTAACTTTTAAGTTAAAGGAACACATCTTATCAATGCTTGAGTCAATCCAACCTGTGAGTTGTTTTCCGCCATGTCTGCAATATTTCAAACCCGAACATGTTAAGCTTTTCGAGGATCTAGACAGAGTGGGAGAATTTACAGTGGAATTTATGCTTGTGGTGACAGAACTTGTGGCAATACAGGAGAAGACGAACTATCCACAGGGTTCTTTGACTGAGAGTTTATATAGAGCTTTTGGGGTTAAAGACCGTTTCTCCGTAATTCAGAAAGCTGTTTGGAGGTAGCTTTGCTATGTTGTCTAACAGCGTATTCGAGGAACTATTACTCAACAAATAGTTTAGCTAACGGCATTCTCGATAAGCTCAATCCGGGTGGGTTTGCCATTCTGGTCTAGCTCTACGGCGACGAAGTCTATGCGCCAGTTGTCGGGCAGGTTCTCAGGGCTGCCAAAGCTAAAGCTCAAGATTCAATGCCGCACAGCCTCTTGGCGGCGCTCTTCATCCTGTCGATGTTGGCCCGCCGGCCAATCATTATTTTCTGAGCCATTGGCGACCCGGCGCCATGCAGGGACTCGGTTAGATAGCAGGCTGCTCCCAGGCCTATTGTAAGGTTCTCAATCAGCCGAACTATGCGGATACGGTTTTCTACAGGGATACCCTCGGCGCCTTTGAGATACTTGGCCACGAACTCACCTACCTTCGGATGTCGCAGGTCTTTTTCAGAGGGCATCGTTACTACCAGTCCACCAGCGATTTCCTGGGCAAGCCTGGCTATTTGGTAGGGAAACCTGGTCACATTCAGCTTAGACACGTTCGCAAATAGAGTATTCACGAAGTAGGTGCCGGAAGGTTCCTTATGACCTTCATAGGCACAGGTGAGACTGCAGGAAAACATAGTCTCATTCAGTTGAATCATCTCAACGATGGCATCCCTGATATGTGACGCGTTGGAAGTGCCCTGGTATTCAGCAATCAACTGGGCGCTGCCAATCAGAACATCGCCAATTCCTGACTTGCAGGCATAGCTCTGGCGGTGGAAAGAAGCAAATCTTTCCACCAGGTCAGAGGCAAAATCCCCTTCTTTGTACATGAACACCCGTTCCCAGGGAACAAACACGTCATCGAAAATGACCATGCATTCTTGCCCTCCGTAGTGGATGTTGCCCACATCCATATTTGGGCTGTCTATCTTTCGCATGTCGGAGGGCTGTCTACCGTACACGTAGACAATCCCTTCGGCATCAGCTGGCAGGGCGAAAGAGATGGCGTAGTCCTTGTCTTCTTCCCGCATGGCCCTGGTTGGCATAGCCACGATTTCATGTGAGTTCACAGCTCCTGTCTGGTGCACCTTACAGCCACGGACCACAACGCCATCTTTCGTCTCCTTGACCACGTGAAGGTACTGGTCCGGGTCGGGCTGCTGGGCTGGGCGGAGACTTCTGTCTCCCTTGGGGTCTGTCATGGCGCCATCACAGACCAGGTCATTTTCCTGCACATGCCTCAGGAATTTCAGGAAGCGTTTGTTATATTCGGTTCCGTGCTTCTGGTCGATGTCATAGGTTATTATGGATAAGGCATTTAACGTATCCATACCGGCGCAACGCTGGAAGCAAGAGCCGGTGTAGGCTCCCAGCAGCCTACCCATTCTTGATTTGTTCACCAGGTCTTCGATGCTCTGGTGAATATGGCAGAAGCGGTTGATTCTCTGCCCTGTAAGATGTGAAGTCGCCGTCATAATCCTGTCAAGCTCTGGCTTCTCAGCAAGCTCATAGGTTGCGGCCACGCAGTTCATTGACGGTTTCACGATGGGATTATCCACGACATTGGTAACGCGCTCTCCAAACATATAGAGCTCGAACTGCATTTCCCTCATGCTCTCGATGTATTCTGCCTTTGTTTTCATATGACACCTCCTGGTAGCTGGTGCGTTAGTCGTCCTTCACACGCTGTGCCGCTGGCCCAGATGAAGTTGTCTCGGCGGACAAGGAGTATTATAACGGGCGCCAGCAGAGTTATCTATCCGCTGGGCGGCGAAGCCGTTGGCTGTGACCGGCGTTGGGCATCGGAGAACACGGAGAACAGATGGGTGTTCAAATGACAGCGTTCTCAATAAGCTCAATGCGCTTTGCTTTGCCGTTCTCGTCCAGTTCTACACCGACGAAGTCTATGCGCCAGTTATCGGGAAGGCCCCTGTGGCTGTCCAGGTAAGAGAGGGCGGTGGCGATGAGCTTTTCCTTCTTGGCCGCCGTTACCGATTCCTCGGGACTGCCGAAGCTGGAACCGGTCTTGGTGCGCACTTCTACAAAGACGAGGTAGCCCTTTCGCTCAGCAATGATGTCGATTTCACCTTCACGACAGCGGAAGTTGGTCTGGCGAATGCGGTAGCCCTTCTTCTTGAGAAATCGTGGCAGTTGATGGCAACGGTCTAACCCCCGGCTTCAACTGTAAGTGTAGTTCCCTTCCCGGGCTGAGACCGGATACTAAAGGTGCCGTCAAGTAATTTGGCTCGTTGTTGCATTCCACCTAGACCCAACTTACCCGTGGCCACAAGATCGCTTATTCTTCTTGGCAAGGAAAAGCCCTTGCCATTATCATGCACCGTTATCCTGAAGCTGTTTGCCAGGAAGTCCAAGGTTACCGTAGCAGAAGTGGCGCTTGAATGCTGGCCGACGTTGTTCAAGGCCTCTTGGGCAACGCGAAAAACGACAACCTCAGCTTCAGGGGGTAGCCTGCGCTCCGTCCCATTGACTACTGTCTCAACACCTATGCCACTCTCTTGCGTCGAGCGTTCGCCTAGCCACCTCAAAGCCGGTAACAGGCCTATGTCATCCAGAATGCTTGGTCTCAAGTCACGACTCAGCCGCCGCACATCCTCGATTGCATGAAGAATCATGACCATAATCTCCTCCGTCTGTCTTCTAGCTTCTGGTGAAAGGGGACCATAGTCACCAATCTCGAGGGCATGGGCACGATTAGCGATGACCAGCAATGCCTGTATGGTGTTATCATGGAGTTCCCGGGCGACGTGCTGTCGCTCATATTCTTGAGCTTCGAGAATCCGTGCCACGTAGTTCCATTGCCCGGTCTCCATAGGTTTCAAGGCTTCCTTCATCTTCTGCCGCTGGTTAAGCTCCAGGACAATAAGCAGAGCAACCACTAGAGCCACCAAAGCAAAAATGACAACTCTCAACAGGGATTCAACATCAGGTGACTCGTATAATGCTCGTGGCAATGTAGCTACCATGAACAATAGCCAAGTAACCAAGGTTCCCCGCAGCCTGAAAACTGCGCTGGCATAGAGAATTGGGATGAGAAAAAGAAAGCTCTGTATGAAAAGATACATGTCCTGACCAGTTGATGTCTTCTTCAACCAGGGAAGCCAACCGGCAGTGCCAAGGTAGCTGGCATTGTAGAACAAGATGAGGGCAACCAGAATACAGGCGATACCCCATAAATGACGATTGAGGACAACCTCCTTAGTTCTTTGGGTAAGATCTTTCACAATCGCATTCATAGCGGCTTCCCTTACTGAAGATCATCAAGCGAAAGAAAGCCGGCCCGCAAGCCTGTTATCACAGCTTCGGTTCGCGAGCCTACTCTCAGCTTGGAAAAGATATCAGTCAAATGTCCTTTGACTGTGCGCATGGTTAACCCTAGGGTTGACGCGATATCTTTGTTGGCCATGCCCAAGGCTGTCAGCTTAAGAACCTCGAGCTCGCGAGTTGATAGCTTCTCCCCCGCCTCAAGCAAGACTGGTCTGGTCGGATACCGAGCGGCATGTTTCACGAGACGCTGAGCGATTGGAGGGGATAACACCATGTCTCCTGTAACGACCGCACGTATTGCCTGCACAACTTCGTCACCGAATACGCTTTTTACAAGGTATCCGGCGGCGCCAGCCTGCAAAATCCCGAGGATATACTGGTCATCGCTGTGGACAGTGAGTACCAGCACCGCTATGTTTCGACACGCTGCCTTGATTTGACGCGTTGCTTCCAGCCCGTTCAATTTGGGTATACCTATATCCATGATTACCACATCTGGCACCAGTCTAGTGGCAAGCCTGACTGCTTCCTCGCCGTCGCCAGCCTCAGCTACGATCTCAAAATCGTCTTGCTTTTCCAGGAGATCCCTAAGAGCTTGGCGTAGCAGAGGATGATCGTCAACCAGCAGGATGCTGGTTTTGCCGGACTCATTTCGGGCCATCCCAGGCGCTGACGATCCTTTGGTCATGACCGTCTTCATTCTACTACCATCGTGGAGTGTGACACAAATACACCACCTTTTGGACGGGGAGGTGGCCTTTGGTACATGTTCGATGGTACCTTGCGAGGGGCGGAAAAGCCCCCTACACTATACGGACTTGCGGTAGCAGGACAAGCGGTGGGGTGGAAAATCCGGCTGCTTGGCCGTAATGACAAGATTCTGGCTAGTTCGTAGGCACAGCGACTCTTGAGGAAGCTCCCGACAAATAGAGGTCTTAGGCGGTAACTGGATGATAATCGCCGTAGATGCTGCCGGTGGAGACTATGCTCCCCAGGAAGTAGTAAGAGGAGCCATACAGGCCGCTGAAGAGCATGAGGTGGATGTTGCTCTGGTGGGAAGGAAAACCATCCTCGAGATGCTGGCCAGGCGCTATGCAAGAAATCAAAACCTTGCCATTATCGAAGCCAGCCAGACAATTGAGTGCAACGAGCATCCTGTGCAGGCGATCCGCAGTAAGCCAGATTCATCGATTGTAGTCGGGACTAGGCTGGTAAGAGACGGCATTGCCTCTGCTTTTGTCTCTGCCGGCAACACCGGGGCTGTACTGACCGCGGCATTTCTTAACTTGGAAAGAATAGAGGGTATACAGCGCCCTGCACTTTGTGCCGTATTTGACGCCGACCAATCTAGCCCAGTTCTCCTTATTGATGCCGGGGTTAACGCCGATTGCCGACCAAGCTTCTTAGTTCAATTTGCCGAACTCGCCACTACTTTCGCTGAGGAGGTTCTTGGTATCGACTCACCGCGGGTCGGGTTACTGAACAACGGCGAGGAGGAAATCAAGGGCAACCTGTTGACAAGGGATAGCCATCAACTCTTGAAAAGGACCAATCTAAACTTTATCGGTAACATAGAAGGTCAGGAACTCCTGAAAGGAAAGGCCGATGTAATTGTTACTGATGGCTTCACCGGGAACATAATGATTAAGACTATAGAGGGATACTCAGATATCTTGCAGAATTTGCTGGAGCTAGGGCAAGCGTCTAAAGTTGATCACCAGCTTACGGGGGCTGCCCTGGTGAATTACGTGGAATTGGCTTCCATGGTCAAAAGGATGGACTACAAAGAATACGGGGGGGCATGTCTCCTGGGGATAGACGGCAACGTCGTCGTAGCTCACGGCCGTAGCCAGGCCAAAGCTATCAAGAATGCCATTCATCTGGCTCATCGAGCAGCACGTCTGAAAGTAGTCGAAGCGATCAAGAATGGCCATTATGTATCGAGATAGTATTAATTCTATGCGCGAGGACTGTTGATACGGTTTGCTTTAGGTAAGAAAGCTGGTCAAAGCCAACCAAGCCTTCACACCGCTGGCAACTCAAATCATGATTGGGCGACGTTCTGGACCCCTGACCACGATGCATATCGATCTTGGTCGACCGCCTGAGAAGGTGGATTATTCTGTACAAACTCTTAGGAGATTATGATGAATATATTTGAGGTAATCAAGGAAGCTATCTGCAGGGTGCAGCCGGGGATTGATGAAAACAGAATAGCCTCGAGCGCTCTGCTGAAGGAAGACTTAGAGATAGATTCTCTGGGTCGGGTAGAGCTGGCATTGGCGCTTGAAGATGCCTTTGGTCTCATCCTGCCAGATGAGGAATTGGAGGACATTGCCACCGTTGGTGACATAGTCTCTCTGGTTGAATCGAAGTCATAGCAACGAAATGCTTAATCGGGTTGTGGTCACTGGCTACGGAGCTATTACTCCGCTCGGCCCAAATGCTGAAGATACCTGGCACAAGTTAGTGGACGGTGTATCAGGCGTGGACTACATCAGTCTATTCGACGCCACAGATTTCAGTGTTAAGATAGCTGGCGAAGCAAAAGATTTCAACCCACTTGATTACCTGGACCCAACAACGGCTCGATACACAGATAGATTCGCACAATTTGCTGTTGCAGCTAGCTTGCAAGCTATCGAGAAGGCCAAGCTCAAAATAGATGACACTAATAGATACGATATTGGCATTCTCGTAGGAAGTGGTATCGGGGGCTTAGGTACACTGTCACGGCAAGTTGAGGTATTGAACACACGGGGACCATCCAGGGTTAGCCCTTACGTTGCTCCGATGATGATAGCTGATAGCGCCCCAAGTCAGGTATCAATGAAAACGGGAATTATGGGGCCAAATCTAAGCTTGGTTTCATCTTGCTCGACAGGGACGGACTCTATAGGGATAGCCTACAGAATGACTAAATATGGTGGGATTAGGCTGATGATTGCCGGTGGTGCTGATGCTGCTATTACTCCTCTTGGGGTTGCCGGTTTCTCGCAGGCTGGTGCACTGTCTAGGAATACTGGCCCGCAAAAGGCCTCCAGGCCATTTGATGCCAAACGTGACGGCTTTGTTATTGGTGAGGGCGCAGCGGTTCTAGTACTAGAGAGTCTCGATTATGCCAAATCAAGAGGTGCCGCTATTTTGGCGGAAATTGTTGGCTATGGCGCAACATCGGATGCTTACCACATCACTCAACCGTTAGAAAGCGGTGAGGCAGCGGCCAAGGCAATTGAATTTGCCTTAGCCAATGTAGATCATGGTGAAGTCGATTATATTAATGCTCATGGGACATCAACACCGCTAAATGATGTGAGTGAGACTAGAGCTATTAAGAAGGTTTTCGGCGACAAAGCCTATGAAATTCCGATTAGCTCAATAAAATCAATGGTTGGCCATATGCTGGGTGCTGCCGGAGCACTTGAGGCAATCGTCTGCTGTAAAGTAGTGAACGAGAATATCATACCACCAACCATAAATCTTGAGAATCCTGATCCCGAATGTGACTTGGATTATGTGCCGAATGTGGCCAGGGCCAGCAATGTTCGTACAGCTGTTTCTAATTCCTTTGGTTTCGGTGGTCACAATTCCGTTCTTGTCATTAACAGATATTCTGAGTGTTAGGGAGGACTACTGGCGAAGTTGTCAAGGATACGTGTCGGTACTGATATTATAGAGATACACCGTATCAAGCAGGCTATACTGACCTGGGAGGATTCTTTTCTTAAGCGCATTTACACCGAGGCTGAACTGGAGAACTGCTGCAATGCGGCCTCAAGTCTGGCCGCCCGTTTTGCCGCCAAGGAAGCGGTGATGAAAGCTCTTGGCACCGGTACTAAAGGTTTGAGTTGGCGGGATATTGAGATTCTTTCAAATAGTGACGGTGGCCCCCTAGTTCGACTCCATTGCCGAGCCCAAGAGAGAGCCGAAGAGATCGGGGTGACCGCATTCTCTGTCACGATGTCACATACTAAACAATACGCTGTTGCTTTCGTAATTGGTGATGCTGTCTAACCTGGTTCTCTGTAGGTTGCTGGGCATTAAATACCCAATTATTCAAGGTGGGATGGCTTGGCTTGGGACAAGTGAGCTAGTATCAGCGGTGTCCAACGCTGGCGGTTTGGGAATAATTGGCAGTGGAGATGCTCCCCCCGAATGGCTAAAAGACCAAGTCAGATCGACCAAGGGGAGGACTGACAAACCGTTTGCCGTTAATATTCTGCTCACGTCTCCTTTCCTGGAAGAGAACCTGAAGGTGATTTTGGATGAGAAGGTGGGCATCGTCACTTTCGGCGGTGGCAATCCTGGCATTCATATTCCCGCTTTGAAGGAAGCCGGGATTAAGGTTATACCGGTTGTTTCCAGCGTGGCTTTGGCCCGGCGTCTGGAGAGGCTTGGCGTAGACGCGATTATTGCTGAAGGCATGGAATCAGGTGGTCACGTTGGTGATACGGCCACCATGGCGTTGGTGCCGCAGGTAGTCAACAGTGTTAAGGTGCCGGTGATAGCTGCCGGCGGAATTGCTGATGGGCGAGGGTTGGTAGCTGCTTTGGCTCTTGGAGCTCAGGGAGTGCAGATGGGGACGCGGTTTGTTTGCTCCGAGGAGTGTGTTGGTCATCCAAGATTCAAGGAGCAAATCCTTCAGGCTCAAGATCGAGCGACAGTGGTTACTGGAGAGTCAACAGGGCATCCAGTGCGTTGTTTGGCGAATAAGCTAACGCGGCAATTCATGGCTCGAGAAAAGGCCGGAGCATCCAGCACAGAGTTGGAGGAACTTGGAAGGCGAAGACTGTCTTTGGGAGTCATTGAGGGCAACATAGAGGAAGGCTCGCTTATGGCAGGTCAAATAGCCGGGCTGATAAAAGAAATAAGACCGGTCAAAGCGATCATTGAGGATACTGTGGCTGAAGCCGAGAGGACAAT
>JADHWZ010000020.1 GCA_016783225.1 Dehalococcoidia bacterium
ACCGAGAACTGATGGAATACTTGATCTGGTATAATACCGAAAAACCGCACCGGGGTGTTGGTAAACTGCCTCCGCTCCGGTACTATATAGATAACTTCTTAGTCCCCCCTCAGTCCAATATGTTATGGACGCTCACAAGGAATTGACATTATGCACGAAACGGCGCAGTATTATTTACCAAAATACAAAAAGGAGGAAGAGCGAGACATGGAATGGAGAACCAAGTTGACAGAACTATTCGGTTGCAAATACCCGATTTTGCTCGGGGGCTTGAGTAACTTTGGTTATGCAGAGCTTGCTGCAGCTATCTCCAACGCAGGTGCTCATGGAACTATTACTGCCGGAGCCTATCATAGCCCAGAGGACCTGCGAAAGGCTATTAGAAAATGCCGAGAACTAACTAGTAAGCCTTTTTCAGTCAATATCAGCATAACACACTGTAAAGATGAAGAGGGTATGCTCAAAGTAATTCTAGAAGAAGATGTCCCGGTATTGGAGACAGCTGTTTACCTGTCCGATTCTTTTGGAAAACGGGCCCACGATGCAGGACGAATATGGATTCACAAAGTGGCTGCGTTGAAACATGCTGTTCATGCAGAGGAAGCGGGTGCGGATGCAGTGATTATGGTAGGTTTGGAAGGCATTGGGAAAAAGAATATTGCGCAACTTACTACGATGACTACTGTATTTTGGGCCAAGAAAACCTTAACAGTTCCTCTTGTTATCTCCGGGGGCATTGGTGACGCACGTGGCTTTGTGGGCGCTCTGGCCATGGGAGCAGATGGCATAATGATGGGGACCCGGTTCATGGCAACCAAGGAATGCGTCTTAGCAGACCGCCACAAGCAAAACATGATAAAGATACCCCCTGACAACATTTACCTAAAAAACAGGTGTCTCAACATGCCTGACCCCAAAGCATATGAGGAGCTTCTGAAGTTAAGAGAGCAGGGGATGTCCATGGACGAGTGGATACCAAAGGCGACAGCGCTGTTCTTGAAGGAAGACAAGTGGAAGGGAGCGGCTTACAGGGGACCAGAAGACCATGGAGAGGACTTGGAACTGATGTCCAATTTCTGGTCCGAAGCTGTAGCTGTGATAGATGACATACCCACCTGTAAAGAGCTGGTTGATAGGATCATAGAAGAGGCAGAGGAAATGTTGGATAGCTTTGGCTGGCTAAAGTCATGGACGGAGGCACAAAAGGAGAAGGTAGCATAAAAAGGCCATCCAGATGCATTTGCAGGCTGCAGCAGTTCAGGTGCTTTTTCCCGTGCTCCAAAACCTGGGTGGAGCCAAATTGAACTATACTCCACAAGCACGGAGTTGGACGAATCCTAAAGGGCGAGAATGCGTTGAAAACGAGACTTCTCAGAGAGCACACTAACAATAGCTAAGTAAGGTCGATGTCAAGCTCTCGTGATGGTCGAAAAAAAACAAAGGAGGTAGTAAGATGAAAAAACTATTAATAGGTATACTGCTGGTGTGCCTGGCAGGGGGGTTAGTGATTCCTGCTTGTGCACCGGCGCCAGAGGAAGAGCCAGTTGAAAGCATAAAAATAGGGGTTATTGGACCAATGGCTTTTCTTCAGGGGGAGCATAACTGGTACGGAGCAGTCATAGCAGCGGAGGAAATAAACGAAGCCGGTGGGGTATCGGTAGCTGGAGTCCAACAGCCGATAGAGTTGCTCCAGATTGACTCCAATGAGTTGGTTAGTGTTTCCGATGCAACGTTAGCCGTAGAAAAAGCCATAACAACCGACAAGGTTGACTTCTTGGTCGGCGGCTATAGGTCAGAGGCTGCTTTGGCTATGCATGACATCGCTGCCGGTTACCATAAGATCTTCCTTTCTCCTCCTTGCGGTCATCCGGACATAGTGAAGAGGATAAAAGAGAATTATGAGAAATACAAGTACATCTTCAGAGTTGGCGGGGGCTCCACGGCTGGGATGAACATGCTTGCCAACATAACCCCATTAGTTGGGGCTAAAATAAGAGAGGAGCTGGGTATAGACAAGGTAAAGGTTGCACTACTTGCCGTAAAAGTGATATGGCCAACACCTTTTATTATTACGCTAAAGTCAAATGCTGAGGCATGGGGAATGGAAGTCATTGGTGACTGGAGGCCTTCTGCCACAGCAACCGATTTGACAGCCGAATTGACAGCAATCAAGGCCGCCGGAGCTCACCTGATTTTTCCCTGTCTAGGCGGACCGGTAAATGTCGTCTTTGGAAAGCAAATGGGTGATCTTGAAATTCCCGCAGCCACTATGGGATGGCAAGTAGAAACAAGCTCTATAAGCTACTGGGAAGCCACAGGAGGAAAGGCAAATTATGAAGCTACGGCTAGCCTTTACGCCCGTGTGCCGGCAACAGACAAGTCTTTACCTTTTTATGACAGGTTTATCGAGTTGTCTGGAGGAGATTCACCCACCCAGAGTGCGGCAACTTACAGTGCTGTCTGGGCTCTGAAATTAGCTATTGAACAGGCGGGAACTCTCGATTCAGATGCAGTTGTTGCAGCGCTGGAAGAAGTAGACTTCCTGGGACCCGAAGGCAGGATAAGCTTTACCGGTATGGACACAGACGAACCCCATGATCAAGTCTGGGGAGCAGGATATGCCACTGGTTTTGGTGTTCAATGGCAGGACGGTGAGTTAGTACCTTTCTGGCCACCGGCAGACGGGTCGTTTGAGGGTGTAGTTTATGAAGGCATCAAGGACTACAAGCTGTCGCCGACAATGCTAGAGTATTGGAAAGGTAAGTAGTCTACCGGACTTCCGCCATGTCCGATTGATACAAAACCCCGCTGCATACGCCCGTCAGCTTGCTCTGGCGGGAGGAAAGCGGCTCGCCGTGCGGCGAGGCTGGTAGGACATTTGCCTGAGTAGTTGCGTAGGTGATATAAAGGCGGCTGGTTTGGATACCTGAGTACAGGAAGCACATGCTGAGCGGGGGAGTGTTGTGGTACTTGAAAGAGGTGTTTCAGCGGATTGCCGAGGAGCATGAGTCTAGGATAGATACCATAGAAATCATGGAAGGTCACGTACACGTATTTGGTGAGGCTTCCCCTAGATATCCCCCAGCGTAAGTGGGGCAGATACTGAAAAGTGTGTCTCCTCGCGAGGTACTTAAGAGGTTTCCGGAATTGAGGAAACGGCTGCCGGTCGGGGGTGGAGCTATGAATACTCTGTCACGAGTGTAGGTGATAAGGTCACCGTTGACATGATACGGAAGTATGTTGAATATCAAACTCATGAAGACAAGGTCATCCAACTAAGCGTGTTCGAATAAGTGTGAGATACCCACCAGCAAGCTAGTGGGTATCTCACACAACTGACGAAAATGGCCTGCGGCAAACAAAAGAATGAAGCCGCCCAGACTGGTGGGCACATGCTTAGTGTTTAGAAGTCCTAGTACTTGTTTAGTTGCCTCCCATGTTAGAGCAGATTCTGATAACTGGACTAACAGTAAGTGCAGTATACGCTCTGCTGGCAATTGGGTTTTCCCTCGTCTTCGGGGTAGCTAGAATAATAAACCTCGCTCATACTGCACTGTACATGCTAGCTGCTTACCTTATCTACGTGTTAACCTATTTACTCGGTCTAGGCGTCTTGTTATCACTTATAGCCTCAATAACCGTTACGACAGCTATAGGAGCAGCCACTTACAAGTCCTTAATCGAGCGAATACGAGAACATGAAATAACAGTGATAATAGTGACCGTAGCTTTAGCTCTGGTGATTCAAGAAGTCATGTTCATAGCATTTGGAGCTCGTTACCACGGGATTGATAGCTATATTCCAGGGTCCACAGAGTTGCTTGGCGTCAGGATCAGCAATCAGCATTTACTGACATTGGGGGTTGCTGCATTTTGCACCGCCATAACTTCGGTTTTCCTATTCAAAACCAAAACGGGGCTTGCCATCAGAGTTACTGCCCAAGACAGAGAGATTGCTAATCTCATGGGAATAAATGTTGATGCGATGTGCCTGACAGCTGTAGCTCTAGCAGCAGCACTGGCAGCAGTGGCCGGTGCAATCGTAGCTCCCATATTTGTTGTAGAACCTCACATGTGGATGTCCCCACTGGTAATGGTCATGGCAGTTGTTGTTCTGGGAGGATTGGGAAGTATTAAAGGAAGTTTTGTTGGAGCTTTTATCTTAGGATATGCTGAGACCCTCGTCGTTTTTCTGTTTCCGATGGGAAGCTTTATAAAGTCAAGTGTCGCTATAGCAATTATGGTAGCTGTTCTATTGATAAAACCAGAAGGTCTATTCGGAGCAGTTTTTGAGGAGGAGAGACTATAATTCGCAGGTTACGCCGGCTGGGCAAGGACTTTCAAGGCACCACGCTGGCTGTCCCGGGAAGAGCAATAGCCTTTTTCTTTGTTCTATTACTGTTTTTTGCACCTCTCATTGTCAAAGACCCCTACATTCTACGCGTTTTGATCTTCGCCAACATATTTGCTGTCTTCGCTGCTAGCTGGGACCTTCTGTCTGGTTTTACCGGGCAGATGAATTTGGGACACGCTGCTTTCTTTGCTATCGGCGCCTATACAGCGGCCCTACTAAACTTGCACTTTGGATTCTCACCCTGGATGACAATACCGAGTGGTTCACTTATGGCTGTATTGATGGGATTAGTCATAGGATTTCCAGCCCTCAGGATAAGAGGTATCTATTTGGCCTTGGTCACTTTGGCTTTTCCCATAATTCTCAGTGGAATCGTTCTCGCTTTCCCAGACTTTACCGGCGGGGAGTTGGGTATCTACGGAGTAGACCCCCTTTCGGGCTCCCGAGTGTCCGATTACTACATATCATTGCTTTTCATGGTAGTTTCTGCGCTAATCCTGTGGAAACTGACCGACGCAAAAAGCTCCATGATCAGGCTAGGCATTAGGCTCTTGGCTATCGGCGAAGATGAAATTGCAGCACGGGCCTCCGGAGTCAACACGACAAAATACAAATTGATAGCTTTTTGTATAAGCGCATTTTTCGCTGGCTTCGCTGGAGGCATATACGCTCATATTCTACACATTGCCGGCCCTTCCACACTAGAAATATTTTTCACGTTTCAGCCGATTATATGGACGATCTTTGGGGGGATTGCGACCATCGGTGGGCCAATCGCGGGAGTTTACATTCTGTATCCTCTCATGGAACTACTACGTGTCGTCCCTCAGATACGAATGTTAGTATTTGCCGGCATAGTAATACTTGTTCTCTTTTTCATGCCTGAAGGCATAACGACTTGGTTCAGAGACAGAGTCCTTGAAGAAGAATGTCCCAGGTGCAAACTACAGAATGCCAAAACTCGCCGACACTGCAGGGGCTGCGGAACTCCCCTGCGTTTAGAGCGAGAATAACTACAAACCTAGATACGTTGTTCTTACGGTCTCGTCTTTGAGCAGTTCTTTAGCTGTACCCTCAGCAATAACTCTCCCTCGAGAAAGGACGTAATTTCTAGTGCTTAAGCCGAAAGCAAAGCTAACATCCTGTTCAGACAAGAAGATTGTAATCCCCATTTGGTAAATCTGTTTTATGCGCGCAAAGAGGTCCCTCTTCAATTTTGGAGCAAGCCCGACTGAGGGTTCATCAATACACAAGAGCTTAGGCTGACTCATCAACGCTCTTCCAATAGCAAGCATTTGCCGCTCTCCCCCGGACAATGTACCCGCTAGCTGATTTCCTCTTTCCTTCAGCACCGGGAAGAGCTCATAAACCCTCTCCAGATTATTGCTTATCTTCTTTTTGTCATTCAGGAGGTAAGCCCCAGCTTTTAGATTTTCCGCAACTGTTACCTCGCGAAACGGTCTACCTCTTTCTGGGCAGAGAATTAAGCCTCTTCTGGCTATCTCATGCCCTGATAATCCGTCTATCCGTTCCCCATCAAATACCACGCTACCCTCTATAGTGATATCCCCATATCTCGTTCCCCTCAATATGCTTCTCTCCCATCTTATTAATCCAGCTATACAACGAAGCAAAGTACTCTTCCCGGCACCGTTTGGCCCGACAAGACTAACTAGCTCTCCAGTATCAATGCTGGAACTAGCCCCGCTTAGTACCATAGCAGTATCATAACAAACAACCAAATCCTTTGTCTCAAGGAGCAATGAACACCTCCTCGCCAGTATAGGCCTGGATTACTTCTTTGTTCTTGGCTATCTCCAGCGGAGTGCCCTCACCAATTATTTCGCCAAAATTAAGCACAATCACTCTGTCCACCATTTTCATAAGTTCCATCAACTTATGTTCTATTATAAACATAGCTGGCCCTTCAGAATGTAATCTGCCGAATCTGCCTCCTTCATGCAGCCTGCTTAGTGACGCCGCCAAGAGCTCCACTTCAGCCGGATTCAGCCCACCAAATGGCTCATCGAGCAAAAGGACCTCCGGCTCTGTGGCAATCGCTCGTGCTATTTCTAGACGCTTTAAATCTCCATGGGATAAAACGGCAGCTCGTTCCAGCGCAAAGTCACTAATTCCAGCAAACTCCAAGCTATCGCGTGCCCTCATTTCCACTTTTTTGATCCACTCTCCCCTCTTCGCCGCCCCTGGAGAGAGAGAAGCTACCATGACATTCACGATACAGGGCAGGCGGCGAAAAGGTCTCGGCACTTGGAATGTTCCGGCTACACCCTTTTCAACAATGTCCCAAGGGCGACGCCCAGTGATATCATCCCCTCTCAATCTCACCATTCCTGCGTCAGGCTTCAGCATACCGGTAATCAGCCGCATTAAAGTAGTCTTCCCTGAGCCATTTGGCCCTATGAGCCCGACAATTTCATCCCTTTCGATTCGGAAGCTGACATTGTTAACCGCTACAAGACCCCCGAAACGCTTAGTCAGTCCTTCAACTTCGAGAAACGGAGCAGACAATTTAGTATCCCTCCCTCAGTTCTCTGCGAGATACTTTGCCAACGTCTGTCTTGGGAATTTCTCCCCTAAACTTCACGATCTTAGGAACCTTATAATGAGCTAAGTTTGCTTCACACCACTTGATGATTTCCTGCTCGGATAGCTGCCCTCTTGCCTCATTCTCTAATACCACCACCGCTTTGATATTCTCCCCCACTTTGGGATCGGGGACTCCGACAACACCTACTTCCTTGATTTGCGGATGACTTGATAACACCTCTTCCACTTCCCGGGCAAAGACTGCATACCCTTTATACTTCATCAAGTCTCTCTTTCTATCATAGAAGTAGAAATAGCCTTCCTCATCCATCGACCCCAAGTCGCCTGTCCTAAACCACATTTCACCGTCTACCTCGGCGAACCTACCTTCCGTTTCCTCTGGGTTCTTCCAATAGCCTTTGAATACTTGCGAACCCTTGACGGCAATCTCGCCTATTTCTCCTACGGGAAGAGACTCATCCTTTTCAGGATGAAGAACTGCCGCCATAGTGCCAGGTATAGGTACTCCGAATGACCCAATCTTCACCTTGTCCTTTGGACTGCAATGTGTTGCTAAGCTCGTCTCAGTCAGACCGTAAATCTCGTATAATTCTGTTCCCGTGCGCTTTTTCCAAGCTACAGCGGTAGACTCAAGAAGCGTATCGGCTCCCGTGAAAACAACTTTCAGAGATTTCCAATCCACCCTGTCAACCTTCTCATACTCTCTGAGGACTTCAAAGAAAGATGGAACACTACCGAATATGGTTCCTTCGTAAGTTTGAATAGCATCTAAGACATCATCAAGATCAGGAGTAGTAAGTATAACTATAGTGTAACCTCTAATTATTCCACCCACAACCGATATTTCCAGACCACCAATGTGATAGAACGGCATTATAGCGATATACATCTCTTTGCCTTCTTCAAGAACCGACGACCAAAAGGAATACCACTGCGCTTCATCAGCAAGCAAGTTGTAATGAGTGAGCATAACGCCTTTGGGCAAGCCTGTTGTTCCTCCAGTATATGGGAGCAACGCCAGATCCTCCTTAGGGTCAATCCCAATTGTTGGAGGATTGGGTGAATATCTCTTAATTAAGTCTTGAAATTGATGAAACCCCTCTCTCTGAAAAACCTCAGGGGACGGAGCCGACATTCTTTGATAGACAGCTCGCAGCACACTTTTTCCAAAGAATCTTTTCAAACCAGGCAGATATTCTCCTATATTGGTCAAGATGACATTGTCTAGCCTAGTTCCTGCTTTTTCTACACGATCATAAAGGACATCCTGACAAACAATGTGTTGGCTTTCGCTGTCTTCAAGTTGATGCTTTATCTCCACGCTAACGTACATAGGGCTGATTGGCGTTACAGTAGCCCCTGCTTTGAGTGCTCCATAGAAAGCTATAATAAATTGAGGAGAGCTTACAAGAAGTAAAGCAACCTTGTGCCCCTTTTTGACCCCCAAATCGGACAGAGCGGTAGCAAACCTATTAACTTGGTCTCCCAACTCCCGGTAGCTCATCTTTTTACCGTAGAATATTAAGGCGGTTTTATCTTTCCATTTCTCTACCGCTTCATCAAAAGCCTGAGCCAAGGATTTGTTGGGGAGGTCAACTTCAGCAAGAACTCCTTCGGGATAACACATAAGCCATGGCTTTCGCGCATAAATAGTCTTGTTCTTCATTGCTCTCCTCCTAGGCACGGGTGCAGAACACTATAGCCCTGCAAGTGCCGAATATTTCACTGGGCTTTGGCTCTCTGCAACAACTACGCTCAATTTTATAGCGAAAAACAGGACATGTCAACACAAAGGCTGTTGGGGGGATGATCTCGTTCAGATAGATAGGTGACACTTGATATGAGATGAAAGGACGCTATAATGGTTGCATTATGAGTGTATATGGCAGGATTTTTGACCGACAGGTCGGTCTCCTTGACCTGCAAGGGTACGCTATATCAAATGCCAGAGCCAGAATCAAATGAATGCATTCGAGACTACACACGACGCTGTGCGTCCTGATATGTTCAAGGCAAAATGGGACAGGATCGTAATGATTTCGTCGTTAGTGAGAGTTGGAGGTATGGATCGTTAAGCGGGTTACTGCTTTAGCAAAGCTCACGGGGCGAAAGGCCAAAGCGGTCGCAAAGGACAGGCTTGCCTACAGGCTCTCCCACACAGCCACGCCAGAATCCTATGATGAAGATATCGATTTCGATTGAAAGCAGGTCAGCGATTCCCATGCCCACCATTTCGTTGGGGCAAGGCAAAGGTTTTATTCAGGATGTACTGATGGCTAACAAGAGGGATCTGCACGATTATTCAAAATCTGACGGTTGGAGTTCCCTTCCTTTCGGGCTTTCAGCCAACTCCAAGCGGAAACCAACCTTCTCCTCACTGCCTATCATATGGAGTGGTGGCATGTCTGGCTTGTAGTTCACATCAGGGGGGCCAAGCTTGGCCAGCTCAGCCCAGTCAATGGGAAACCGAAGCAGAACGGGTGCTCCTTCATTCTCCAATGCTCTTACTGCCTCCTCCATATTGTCCACCAAGAAAGTCAGATTGTGCACCCCTGGCCCCTTCTCTTTCAGAAAGTCGGACCAGAGAGTGCCCTCGACGCGCGGCTCGACGAGCTGCAGGACTGCGCCACCTAGTTTCACGTGGACTACATGAAGAAAGCGACTATCCAAGAACTCGGCGAATCTGAGCTGGGTTTTCTGCGCACCAAAGACCCTGTTGAGGAATTGGTACGCCTCCTCTGCATCACGAACCACTATCTCGATGTGCACTAACGGTGATACCTTCACTGGCACCATATCCCTCCTTTACTATTATGATCATTAAGTCGGAATCTCCCATTTCAACCGTGATAGGTCATGCTGGGCTGTTTGCCGCGGTTGTCCATATATAGCCCTCATGAGCCTCTGGTCATCAAGTCCGTTGGAAGCCTGCAAACAGGACGTGGCACTTCCCAACGTGCGAGTTTCAATTTCGTTTACCGTATGAAAAACTCCCCGCAAATAGACCTGAAATAACCTTAAAACCACTAGTAGGAGCTTCACGTCTGTTACGAATTAAGAAAATGCCTTTTACCCAAAGTCATTGAACACACATACATATCTGAGAAAAAACCCCTTTACCTCGTTTCTTAGCCCGTTCTGGTAGTTTCTTGGGGCATTTCAGATACATACTTGGCACAAATCCACACGAAGCCCCCAAATTTGGCCATATAATTCCGCACGCCCAATCTCATACGTAAGTATCACGAATTCAAGATTCTCTGCAGGGAAAAGGGGTATCCTTATTCGCCTTGACTAAAGTATAATGGAGTTGGTCCTAAGAGTGAAACTGACGAAGTCCTGTGGTGAAATGTCAAGTTTTGGCGATTGCACCTTAACACCAGAACAAGTGGTGTCTTTAGGCAATAGCTTCTCCCTTCTCGTGCGATAAGCACGAGTTAAGGATGAGCGCAATACAAAGATGGTGTCAGCTTTCAAGCACAGGGGGGTAGAGAGTAAGACGTAGGTCGCCGATAGTGGTGCTGTCTGGCTGGCCGGGCCTTGGTACCAGGCGGCTCGTTCACCTCCTTGAGTGAAAGTCACGGGTTTGGCGGACGTAGAGCTGGTTGTGCCGCAGCATAGAGACCTCAAGGTGGAACGAGGAAAGCCGGGGGCAGAGGAATTGAGGAAGCAGGCAAGATGCCACCAGCAGAAATCAGTGGCCTCCAACCCCGCAAAGGGAAGATCCAGATGGTAGTCCTCCATGAGGTTGAGGGTCTCCTTGCCCAGCTGTTCAGCACCGGGGAGATTATTGGGCACGGTGAAGTGACGCCTGGCCTCAGTGCCATCTTCAAGGAGAGAGCAGCAGGTGTTTCCCGCCATGGAAACATCGATGCCTGAGTAAAGAGTTTCAGCCATAGACACTCCTTTCTGCCAGGTTTGGGATGGCCTTGGATGCCGGTGCCGCAACAGCCTCGCCTGGGGATTAGAGCTTTCCACCAGGGTGGATAGACAACCTCATGTGCTGCTCATGAGGCATCCCTGAGTGGTAGAACATCCTGCGGATAAGAAGTCCACACGGGAGCCGAGGGGGATAGACTTTCGATAGAAGTCACGCAGCAACTTGGTGCAACAAGGAGGAACCGGAGCTGCCCCAAACTAACCTGGCAGGACCAATAATCCTGGGGCCATCGATATTTTGAAGGGATTGAACCACCCTTCAAAATATGTCATGTGAGGAGGTTAAGAATGGATTTTGAATTTAGCGAAGAGCAAGAAATGTTGAGGCGTTCGGTTCGAGATTTCCTAGAGAAAGAGTGCCCGCGGACACTTGTAAGAGACATTGAGAATAACAGGCTGGACTACTCTGCTGGATTGTACGAAAAGATGGCAGGGTTAGGATGGCTTGGTCTAATGATATCGGAAGAATATGGCGGCACTGGTGGGGATTGGGTGGACACGGCTATTTTCTATGAAGAAGCAGGGAGAGCGCTCCTGCAGAGTCCCCATCATTCAACAGTGGTTCTTGCCGGACAGTCAATACTAGCATTTGGTAGTGCAAAGCAAAGGCGCGACCTTCTGCCCCAAATCACCCAAGGCGGACTTATTTGCGCCTTTGCCTTGACTGAGCCTGAACCCGGTCCGGGTTTGTCTTCTTTGGCTACCACTGCTGCAACTGATGGCAAAGGGTATGTCATTAGCGGCACCAAGCTATTCATCGGTTACGCGCATATCGCTGACAATATTATCACGGTGGCTAGGAACGCAAGTGGTGAGACAATAATGTTGTTCTTAGTCAATAGGGAAGATCCCGGTTTGAACTGCACTCCCTTTGCCACTATGAGTGGTGACAGACTCAATGAGGTAGTACTTGACAAGGTGAAGGTGTCAAAGGGTGCCATGTTGGGCGAAGTGGCCGAAGGAGAAGCTGTAGAAGACATTGTGGATAAGGCAAAGGTGATGACTTGTGCTGAAGCACTAGGCGGGGCGCAAATGGCGTTGGAGATGCTAGTAGATTATTCCAAGCAACGGATTATCTTTGGGCACCCTATTGGGGCTTTTCAGGCTTTGCAGCACAAGATGTCTGATATAGCATTAGCTATCGAGAGCGCAAGGTGGCTGGTATACTCTGCGGCCTGGATGAGTAGCCATGAGATACCGTGTGCCAAGGAGAGAGCAATGGCACAGCTCTATACTGGGCAGATTTGCCCTCGTATTACCGAAGAAGTATCCCATTGTCACGGTGCGGTAGCTTTGGTACAAGACCACGATATGACATTGTACTACAGGAGAGCTAAGGCCACACAACTTAACTTGGGGTTCTCTGAATCTTATGACGAGATAATTGCCAGGGAAATAGGCTTATGATAACAGATATTTCCAGCCCAGGGAGGAATTGAACATGAAACCAGTTTTCACCGAAGGGGAAGCAGGATTGAGAGACGAGATTCGGCAATTCATTAGTAGTGAGAAAAGAATGTCCAGGGAGAGCGGACTATCCAGCGAGGCCTTTATTTCACAGCTATATGCTAAGATAGCAAAGAAACGATGGCTAGGGATGTTTGTCCCAAAGGAATACGGGGGGGCTGGGCGCTCCCTCATTGATTGGGCAATCTTCATGGAAGAACTCGCCTATAGTGGGGCACCTGAGGTATTGCGTACGGGGGTGGATATGGTGAGCCTTATTGGCAGCGGTCTCATATTGCCCTACGGCAGCCACGAGCTGAAAAAGAAGTTCTTGCCAGGCATGAGCACTGGTGAAATAAAGGTGTCAATAGGTTCTACTGAGCCTGACACTGGCGTTGATGTGAACATATTCAAGACTAGGGCAATAGACAAGGGCGATTGCTTCGTGGTTAATGGGGTGAAGGTCTACAATGAGGCGCACCGCAGCGATTACATTTGCCTCATACTACAGACGGCAGCGGAGGCCCCGTTGGAGAAGAAGGTTAGTGTGCTGATGGTTGATCTAAGCAGCCCTGGAATAAGTATCAGACCCTTATGGATGATGTGGGGATTGAGACGAGATGAGGTGGTCTTCGAAAACGTCAAGGTGCCTAAGGAGAACTTGGTAGGCCAGAAAAACGAAGGATGGGGCATGGTTACGGATTCCTTTGCTGCGGAGTGGGGGACTCTAGCTAACGTCGGCCTGCTCCTGCGAGACCTCGAGCGCTTCAAGGAATTACTAAGAGATACACGGTATGGAGGCAAAGCAATCATTGACCTGGCGAGCGTGCGGCATATTCTGGTTGAGCTAGCATTAGAGTTAGAGATAGGGCGACTGCTTTATTACAGGACTTGGTGGTTGAGAGATACAGGCAGGCCGAATTCCGTAGCCGCGGCCATGAGCAAGATACATACCACCGAGCTCTGGCTAAGACTGTATGGCAGGATGACAGAACTGGCAGGTCAGTATGGTCAGTTGGAGGGCTCGGAGGCTGCCAGGAGATGGCCAATAGCGAGGTTAGGATTGCCTGGCTCCTACGAATTTAGTCCGTCCTTGACAATAGGGGGGTGGCCAACAGAGCAGCAGAGAGATCACATTGCACAGGTCGGATTAGGCTTGCCCCGGGGGTAGGCCGCAGAACAAAGAACCGGACATATCGGGAGCTTGACAAGGTAAGGACATTGTGCTATAAGCAAATATCATATGCTACACAGGGTCGCCGAGCTTTGCCTACCTAATGCGTCGCCCCAAAGCAACCATCATCGCAGACTGCCCTCCCTAATATGCCTGATAAGCACGTACGACTTGCGTCACTAATGTTGCTTGAAAGAAAGGGGGACTCACAAATCCCCCGCCGACACTCAAATCTCTGGCAAAGTCAGCTGGTTTATTTCGAAAGGGAGGTAAGGAGCTATGGAATTGTAGGAAAGCCTGAACCAGGCTGTACTCAAAATCCCGAAACATAACCTGAAAGGAGGAGATTAAGAAATGTCAAAGTGGCCAAAAGTGATGATTGCAATTGTGATGGCGCTGGCGCTGGTCGTGGTTGGCTGCGCACCTAAAGAGGCAGCGGCACCAGAGGCAGAGAAGACGATTACCGTAGGTATCCTGGGAGCCTTAACTGGACCGCTGAGTTCTATCGGTGCGGGTGCTACTTGTCTTCACGACTACTGGACTGAGCTGAACGCGACTGAGGGCGGTATCAAGTATAACGATCCCCAGACGGGAAAAGAGGAAGTGGTCAGGATAAAGGTTCTGATGGGGGACCACGGTTGGGATGTGGCGAAGTGTATATCCCTGTATGAGAGGTTCAAGGCAGGGGGGATGCAGTTTGTCTATGCTAATGGTAGCGCTCCTGCGTCAGCGATCTACGCCATGATGGAACGTGACCAATTGCCCGGTGTGATAGTAAACAGCACCGTTGACCCATTTGTCTATGAGCTGGAGAAACCGTACTTGGCAATGGATGGCCCGCCTGTCACATCTGTTACAGGACCAGTCATTTCGTACTACTCTGAGAAGTGGAAAGAGGAGGGGAAGCCGGGCAAGATAAAGGTCGGTAATCTAGCGGCTGACGTAGCCACAAGGCGTGTTTACGATAATGACGAAGATTTCGGCTTCATAACCTACTGTACTGACGTGTTAGATACGGACTTTTTGGGCAACATCTATATGCCTATTGGAGCAGTGGACGTGAAAGCCGAGCTATCTCATTTCATAGAGGGGGAAGCGAACTACGTTAACGTAGACCACTGGGCATCTGGAGCTTGTCGGATAGTGCTTGAGAATGCACTCGAGTTGGGGATGCATAAGAAAGGTATTGAACTGAACCTCAATTGGATGGGGGCAGATGTGGCCTTGGCTCTACCGGAGCTTTTCGAAGAGTATAACGAGTACTCGACAGTGCAGTGTGGCTCGCACGGATGGACCGGGACTGAACCACCTGACGTTGTGGCCGAGTATCCCGGCCTAGAGTTGGTGTATCACCTCAGTGCCAAGTACCACGACGGAAAGACGCCGGAGCAGATGGGTGGCCATTTCTATGTCTATGGGGTGGAATATGGGATGCTCGGGAACCAAGCCATCAAAGAAACCTTGGAGAAGGCTGGATACGACGCTTTCTCCACCGAGGAGCTGAGGGATGCGCTGTTTGGCTTAAGTCCAATAGATACCGGCGGACTTTTGCCCACCTTCTATCCGGATGCTAAGATTTTCAACGTTTGGCCTTGCATGCAGATGTGTGACATCCGCGATGGCCATATTGTCACCGTTAAAGACAGGCCATGGCTGTTTCTGTCTTCAAGTAAGTCTTTTCCTGACTACAAGATAACTGTCACGCCGGAGTGGCAGGACAAGGTCTGGTTCGCACCTGGTTGGAAGTAGAAGCTGCAAGACGGGAGCAAATTCACCGCGCACATGTGACCTGCGAGTGAATTTGACCTAACAGAATAAGGAGGTACATCTAATGAAGGCAAAAGGTTTTTGGTGTCTTTTAATATTGAGCTTGGTTATGATGCTGGGCGCTTGTGCTCCGGCGGCAGCGCCGGAGGCTCCGCCACTGGTTGGCTGCAAAGCTGAGCTTTCCGCGATATACCCTATGAAAAGCGGGGGGGACTTCCTGGTCATAACACCGACATTCACCATCCAAAATCCTAATCCCTATCTGGTGAGCGTCGAGGGACTGACCTATAAGGTGGATACGGGGGAAGGTGCTGGTGCATATGGAGAGATACCCTATCGGTACTCCATCCCTGCGGGTGAGGAAATAACCCTTGAGGCGTCTGCCCCCCTGGTCTTTATGGACTTTGTCCTGGAAGGACTGATGAATAGGGGTCTTACGAAAACGCAGGCAGGTGGAATTGGTGCCGCTGTCTGGAAGGGGCTCGGTGGTACCAAACCAGCCCTTGTACCTCAGGAAGCCTGGGATATGCTGCCAGCCAGACCGGTGACGTACTCGGTTGAGACCACTATTATCACCCGAGCCCAAGGTATGGAGGAGTGGGAATCCGCGACGGGAACGTGGCCACCGCCAGGAGCAGCTGAGTAGCCGAGGAGGAAGCTCCACCCGACGAGGAAGCAGCACCACCAGCGGCAGGGGAACTGTTGTATGAAGCCGCCGTGTATACTAGCGCAGACTACGGCTTCTTCGTCATATACCCTGCAGAGTGGGCAGAGACAGAATCGGAGACAATTCTCTTCGTTGCGCAAGCAGCCACCACGGTTCCTGTGCTGTTTGTCGACATCGCGGAGGGCGCCACCTTTCCCGATGCACTCAGCCCTTCAATGCAGGAAGCCGGTGGCTCAAATCTTCCATTGAACCCGAGGCTGAGACAACCCCGGCAGACGGAACCCCAGCCTTCCAGGCCAACTTCGAAGTGACGCTGCAGGGATTTCCGGGTGTCGGTTCTTGCCTCGGGGTGCAGAAGGGTAACGAGTGGGTCCTGGTCACACCAGCCACCGTGGACATGCCCGTGGCCTATGACGAACCCTCGTTTTCAGAAATGGCACACACCCTGCAATTCGAGTAGCCAGCACTGAGTCCGAGGGCTAATGTAGGATAGTGGTAACAAAAGGAGTTCCTTGCTCCACCTTGCTGTGAAGGTGGAATACGTGTACAAGCTAGTGCATGGCATGAGGTATTGTTCCAAGAATTAAGACTCGATGCTATTGACTTCGCTCTTAGCAATGAGCTTTAACAACCAGTCCCAGGCGCTAGTGTGCTGTCTTCAAAAGGACTCTACATTTGGAGACCTTTTTCATCATTACATCGGTGGCAACTCTCCATACGAAAGGCTAAGGGGAAATCCTGAGCACCAAATGCTTCCGTTTTGAATTTAGGCTTTGGGTCATTTGAGTTTATTCCGAAAATAGATTCGTACTGTTTCTAGCACACGACCTATCATCACGTCTCGTGGCGATCACCCACTTAGCGGTAGCCTGCTCCGCAATGTCAGGTCAGGTCTGGGACCTGACACTCACGAGGTAGCCTGCGTCTCTATTCTCATGATTCGTTGGTGGGCATGTGCCCAAGGGCGTTTGTTTAGCAACTGTCTTACCAAGGTTAGTGTCATGATACTGCAACCACAGGGAGTTTATAGTTCCAGGGAACACGATGTTTGGACATTGCATTCAAGATAGTGAGCAGTTTACGCATACAAGCTGTCAGGGCCACCTTTTTGGCTTTGCCGGCATTACA
>JADHWZ010000021.1 GCA_016783225.1 Dehalococcoidia bacterium
AGTCCCATGCCGGAAGTTCTCGCGTACGGAAAAGAGAAGATGACGCTGACCATTGCCCAGCGGCTCAAGGTGGGCATAAGCAATAAGGCTGGCAGTATCGGTGCCGAAGACAGCGAAACATACTTGAGCAGGAGCAGGAGAATGGCACCAGCAATGCCGAAGGCGCCAACGCGGCTGTCCGACATCATAGCTAGCCTTTCCTCCTTGGATTTGCCAGCGATTACGCCGTCGCAAGTGTCAATAAGGCCGTCGAGATGATGGGCGCCGGTCAGGATGGCTAAGGCTGTGATGAGCAAGGCATTTACCACTGAAGCAGGCAGGATTAGAGCCAGGCCGTAGTGAAGGCCGAGCAGGATTGCTCCGAGCAGTAACCCCACCAGCGGGAAATACGTTATGGATCGGCCACAGGCTTTGATGTCGACCTCGTGGCGAAGAGGAGTTGGGAAGATGGTTAAGAACTGAAGTGTTGCCCAGAAACCCAATTTCGTTTAGACTCCTTGCTCGCTTTGCAGCTGCTCGGCTTCGGATACACCAGCTTCAGCGAAAGTAGCCATCTGGCCCAATACCCTGACCGCCACTTCAGCTAGGAAAATGCCCAGCGCGGCTCCGGTGCCTTCCCCCAGACGCATATTCAAATTGAGCAGGGGTTTCAGCCCGAGGAAGTCAAGCAGAAGTTGGTGTCCTGCCTCGGCGGATACATGAGCGGCAATAAGGTAGTCTTTCATTTGAGGTGATAGGCCCGTGGCAATGAGCGCTGCGGCTCCGGAAATGAAGCCGTCGATGACTACTGGAATTCTCCGGGCGGCTCCAGCCAGCATAACTCCAGCTAGGCCGCCGATTTCAAAGCCACCAACCTTGGACAGTACGTCTATGGGGTCTTTGGGGTCTGGCCTGTTGACTGACAAGGCTCTCTCTACCACTTCGGTTTTGTGGGCTAGTTGGTTATCGTCGATGCCCGTGCCTCGGCCTGTGGTTCTCTTGACTGGTTCACCGCTGATGGCGGCGAGAATGGCGCTGCTGGCCGTGGTGTTGCCGATTCCCATATCCCCGGTGCCAATGATGTCAAGCCCCTTGTTTGCCTCGGCTTCGACTACTTCGATGCCGGCGTTTAGAGTGTCTACGGCTTGCTGACGGGTCATCGCTGGTTCCTTGGCCATGTTCTTGGTGCCGAAGTCAATCATTTTACATAATAGTCCGGGCAGCAGTTCGAACCCACCTATCACCCCCATGTCGACTACGATAACCCGAGCGCCTATATGGTTGCCTAAGACATTTATGGCGGCGCCACCTTGAAGGAAGTTATAGACCATCTGCCTGGTTACTTCCTGGGGGTAGAGGCTCGTCCCTTCAGCAACCACGCCATGGTCAGCAGCCATCGTTATGATGGCCTTATGTTCAAGTGTAGGTATTGCCTCACCCCTGATTCCGGCAAGCTGGATTGACAGATCTTCCAGCCGACCCAGACTGCCGTGTGGCTTGGTTAGGCTGGCCTGGCGTCGCCGCGCGGCGGCCATCGCTGAGCTATCTAGCGGCTTTATTGCCTTCAGCGTTTTGGCTAAGGAATCGTCCATGACTTGAATCTCTTCGCCTGTCAGTACTCGATGCCACGCCTGGCTGTGATTCCGTCGGTGAATGGATGCTTAATCAGGAGCATCTCGGTGACCAAATCGGCTCGCTTGACTATCTCTGGAGGTGCCCTCCGCCCCGTCATAACTAGCTCAACCGAACTTGGTTTCTCATCTAGCAGGTCCAGCACCTGCTTGATGGTAATCAGGTCCCGGCTGATAGCGACAAAAACCTCGTCAAGGACGACCAGGTCATAATTCCCGCTGAGTGTCTCTCGCTCAGCATAGGCCAGCGTTTCCTGGGCCTCTTGGCTTAATTGCTCCTTCGGTTTGCTGAAGCTGTCGCCCACGCTTATCTGGATTATGTCAAAGGGGTGATGTTGGGAGGCGAACAAATGCTCGCCGCATGGCTGGCCTTTCAAGAACTGGATGAAAGCTACTCTCAACCCCTGTCCCGAAGCTCTCATCGCTAGACCAAGAGCCGCAGTGGTCTTGCCCTTGCCATCGCCGGTGTAGATGTGAATAAGGCCTTTGGATTCTTCTTCAGCCATGACTGCTCCCGAGCGTTATCTCGTAGACCTGAGACATATCGAGGTTCTGTCTGATCATGTTGGCCAGCTTGTCGTATTGTTCCTGCTTGTTTACCTGGGTAGCTGGCGCCGCTGATAGTCCGCGGAGCTGCCGGAGTCTGTTCAGGAAAGCGTGCGTGAAGTTCAAATTATGAAACAGGCCGTGGATGTACGTGCCGAATATGAGGCCCCTATTCCCAATGGTTCCATCAAAATAATTGGCCTTTCCCTGAGGTGTTTCCAGGATTTGGAGCGCTGGCTGGCAAACTTGGCTTCTGGTCTGCCCCATATGGATCTCGTATCCGGCAATGTCTATCCCCTTGAGTCCTTTCAACAGGCCATCATCGGCGACCACGCGAGCCTTGACCTGAGTGGTTGTCTTGTCATGGTCGAAAATGGTTTCGCTATCGAGTAGACCCAAGCCGGTAATGCTCCCATCGTTGGACTCGACCTTGTCAGGGTCATCGATGCTATTACCTAGCATCTGATAGCCGCCGCAAATACCTATCACCGGAGTACCAGAATGGGCCCGGTGGCTAACGGCTTGTGCTAGCCCTTGTTGCTGCAAGTGGATTAGGTCGGCGATGGTGCTCTTGGTGCCGGGAAGAATGATCAAGTCAGGATTCCCCAGTTGAGAAGCATCGGTTACATAGCGGACCGCGCAGCCTTGCTCTTCCAAGGGGTCGAAGTCGTCGTAGTTGGAGATGTGGGGCAGGCGTATGATGGCGACATCTAGATTCCCATCGGCCGAGGTTGTTGGCCTTTCGTCGAGGTAGGCCGAGTCTTCCTGAGCGATGGTGATGCCCCGGAAGTAAGGGATTACACCCAGGACAGGTTTGCCCGTATGTTTCTCCAGAAGGTCTAGCCCTGGCTTCAGCAGCCCCAGGTCACCTCGAAACTTGTTAATGATGAACCCCTTGATGAGGTCGCGCTCTTTCTCGGTTAGCAGTTCCAGAGTGCCAACGAGCGAAGCAAAAACACCGCCCCGGTCAATGTCGCCTACCAGAAGAACAGGAGCGCCAGCCATTCTGGCTACCCGCATGTTTACTATTTCTCTTTCTTTCAGATTTATCTCGGCCGGGCTGCCAGCTCCCTCAATTACCACTATGTCATAGGCAGAGCGTAGCTGATTCAAGGATTCTTGGATTATCGTCACCAGATAAGGGGTATAGCTGTAGTACTGGCTGGCTTCCAGGGTCTTGGCCACTTTGCCCAGAACAACCACCTGCGACCTGGCCTCGGCCTCGGGCTTGAGCAGCACAGGGTTCATATGGATGGAGGGCTCAACTCCGGCTGCCTCTGCCTGTACTGCCTGCGCCCGTCCGATCTCGCCACCTTCCTTGGTGACAAAGGAATTCAACGCCATGTTCTGGGCTTTGAACGGAGCGACACGAAAACCATCTTGCCGAAAAATGCGGCATAAGGCAGCCACGATGATGCTCTTACCTACTGAGGAAGCTGTGCCCTGTATCATCAAGGTCTTAGCTCGCATGGCTACAAACTCCGACGTCTTTCATTGCAGCAATCAACTTGTGGCATTCAGGTAAGGTTCGGGGTGCCAGGCGAATGTAACCCGGCAAACCGAAGGAGGTACAATCGCGAACCAGGATTCCCTTCTCTAGCAAAGCCTGCCTTAATTTGGCGGCATCGCCAACCTCGACCATGAAGAAGTTGGTTCGTGATGCCAGTGGCGATAGTCCAAGTCGTGACAGCTCTCTTACTAGGAAGTCTCTCGCTTCCTGAATTCTGTTTCCACACTCTCTGAGATAACCGTCGGCGTTCAGGGCAGTAACCCCAGCTTTCTGAGCTACGGCGGAGACGTTCCACGGCGGCCGGACTCGTTCCAGGACCGAGATGATGGGCTCGGCGGCTATGGCGTAGCCGAGGCGCAGTCCGGCCAGGGCATAGTCCTTGGTCATTGACCGGAGGATGACTAAATTGCCGCGATTTGGTAGGTCTAGAGATGTCCACGAGTTCTCGGTAAAGGCAATATAAGCTTCATCAAGTATTACTAGGCTGTCTTTGGCGGTCGACAGAATCTGCTGAACCTCTTTCTTGGCCAGATACTGCCCGGTAGGGTTGTTGGGATTGCACAGAAAGATGCCCTTGGGCTGGTGTTTTTGGATCAACTGCACCGTCTCAGCCATGTCCAACTGGAAGTCTGGCGCTTTCAGCACCGGTTGTTTCAGCACCTGAGCATTGACTAGGTGGCACGCGATTTCATACTCGCCGTAGGTGGGGTAAGGAATAAGGATTGAGTCCTCAGAGCCGAAATAAGCAATCGCTACCAGCCTGATCAGCTCAGTCGAGCCGCTGCCTGTTATGACGTTTTCTGGAGTTATGTTCAGCTTCTTGGCTAGCGATTGCCTCAACTCATTTGTTTCAGAATCAGGGTAGCGCTCGATGGATGTATTGCCCAGGGATTCTGCTATCCCTGGCGGCGGTCCAAATGGGTTACAGCTCACACTGAAGTCGAGAATGCTCTCCGGGGAGATCCCCAGTTCGCCCAGCTCGGCATAATTGATGCCGCCGTGAGTACACGGGACAAGCTTACTTATGGCTGGTCTAGGCTGCAACAAAATGTATCACCTCAGCTAGGATAGAGAACGAGCCCCAGATAACTGCCACCACCATTACGATTCGTAGGGAAGCGTCTATGGTTTTCAGTGACAGGGGATGATGATTGTTGCCTAGTTGATAATGTCCTGTTTTCTCCAGTTGCACTCCCAGGGCGCCGGCCATGGCGCTCATTGTCCAGCCGGCGTTTGGGCTTTCGGTTTTCTTATGGTCGCGGAGCATAGTGCGCCAGGCTTGTGACATGTTCTTCTTGCATAGCCAGGCCGCAAGGACAATCATCAAACTGGTAATTCGTGCAGGAAGGAAATTGGCCGCATCATCGAGCCGGGCGGCAAACTTGCCCAGGTATTCCCGCTCCCCGTGATATCCGATCATGGCGTCAAAGGTATTGACTACGCGGTAGGCGATTGCTCCGGGCACACCGAAGAGCAGGAAGTAGAATAGGGGAGCTACAAAGCTATCACAGCTATTCTCGGCCGCCGACTCCACCGTGGCTGACATCAACTGGTTTTGGTTGAGGTTGGCAGTGTCACGGCTGACCAGAGACCCGACGCTGATACGTGCTTGAGCCAGATTGTCTTGGGCTAGGAATCTTCTGACTTGGCCGGCTGCCTGCCTCAGCCCTCGCAGGGAAAAAGTCAATTTGAATAGGAGTCCAGCGGCGATTACATAAACCACAGCATTCATCTCCTGGAGATGAACAAGTAGGAAATACACAGGTGCGACAATTACCGCCAAAGTCACCAGAACTGTACTGGTACCATAGAATAGCTGCCGCAGGTTGCCCTTCTGAGGAGACGCTTTTGTCTCCAGGGAGATAAGCTTGCCGAGCCAGGCTACGGGGTGCCAGGAATTGGCTGGCTCCCTAAAGGCGAGGTCAAAGGCAAGTGCTATGAGGAGAATGAACACAACTTCCATCACGTTTACATTGACTTCTGGCGGAGCTTGTTCCGTTCCTTCCCGGGTGCAATAAGCGTAGCTGGTAAATCATTAACGGGATGAGGATAGACATAAACGTCGGCTCCATAGACCTCTCTAACGCTTTCAGTGCTGATTACCGCCTTCGGAGTTCCTTGGCGGTAGATTTCCCCGCCACTGAGCATGACGAGGAGGTCGCAATACTGAGCTGCCAGGTTCAGGTCATGTAGTGTTGTCACGATTATTAACTCCTGCTCCAGGCACAACTGACGAGCCAAATCCAGAGTCTCTATCTGATAGTTGATGTCGAGGTGGGCGGTAGGCTCATCCAGGAGCATTATCTTCGGCTCTTGAGCCAAGGCCCGGGCCATGGTCAGGCGTTGTCTTTCACCGCCGGACAGCTCACCTATCCTCCGCTCGGCGAAAGCAGTAGTGTGAGTGGCTTCCATGGCTCTGCGAACGATAGCCAAATCCTTCTCTCCTTCGTGCCTGAAGAGCCCCAGGTGTGGTGTCCGTCCCATCAGCACTATCTCAAAGGCGGTGAACAATTCGGGCAACACCGGATTTTGAGGTACAACCGCCAGCATCCGGGCCAGATCACTCCGGCCCATGCCGGCCACATCGTGGCCATCGAGGAAAATCCGTCCTGAACTAGGCGAGATCAGGCGGGTCACGCCTCTAATCAAGGTGGATTTGCCCGAGCCGTTAGGACCGATAATGCCCAGCATTTCCCCTGGCCTGGCTTCGAGGCTGATATCATGCAGTACCGTTCGCTTGCCGTAGCCCAGGCTGACCTTTTCCAAGCGTAAAGTGAGCATCTAGAATATCGCCCTCTTCTTTTGTCGCAGTAGATAAAGAAAGAAAGGAGCTCCCAGAAAGGCGGTGATTACACCTACAGGTATCTCTGTAGGGGCCAGCACAGTCCGCGCCGCGGTATCGGCCAGAATCAGGAAGATGGCTCCGGCGAACGTGGACAGCGGTAATAGAAAACGATGGTCGGGACCCCAGATAAGCCGCACCGCGTGGGGTATAATGATGCCTACAAAGCCGATGATACCACAGAAGCAAACTGCGACGGCGGTTATGAGAGTTGCCGCCCCCAGTAGAATCAGTTTCATTTGCTCCACGTTGATACCAAGTTGCTGTGCCTGCTCTTCATCAAGCTGCATTACATTCAGGGGCCGGGCGTGGAGCCAGATGACAACTGTGCCAACGAAGACATAAGGTGCCACCATCGTTACCTGCCACCAACTGGTTAACGAGAATGTGCCCAGGAGCCACGAGATTATGCCATGCAATTTGTCTCCTGAGGCGATCATCAGATATGAGGTAATTGCTGCCAGGAACGCGCCCAGGGCTACACCGGCCAGGATAAGAGTCGTCATGGGCAGGGTCTTACCCACTCTGGCTATGGAATAGACGACTGCCACCGCCAGAAGAGCTCCGGCGAATGCCAGCAATGGGATACTGGCAGCTTGCCACGATGCCGGTAGCAGGAAGCCGATGACAGCTCCCAGGGCTGCCCCCTGGGCAACGCCAATGAGGTAGGGGTCAGCCAGAGGATTACGGAAGAGACCTTGATATGTGGCTCCGGCCACTGCCAAAGAGGCACCTACAAGCCCTGCCAGAAACAGCCGCGGCAAGCGAATGTCAAGAAGAATCGTCTCCACACTGCTTGCCCAGGTAGGCGTGACTTCGACAAAAGGCAACTTCGCTAATAGTACCTGGCAGAGCGTAGATAAGGGGATGTCAGTGCTGCCTATAGCTGATGTTACCACCACCGTTATCCCCAGAATCAAGACTAAACCGACTATGGCATAGGCTCGGCTGCGCCATCTTAAGGGATAAGCGGTGGTTGTCCTGGGTACGGTTCTATCTTCGAGTACCTCTAGCGCCATTCCTGCACAATCCTCAGCACCATGTCTTTCGGCTCCTTATGCTGAGTTAGACATGAGACACTAGTTGGACAAGCGGCAGCGCAGCCGTTCATTCCATCCCCTAGAAAATCTCTGGATGAATGAATCGTGCCATCAGATCCAGAGCATCGGTTATCCGGGGGCCAGGACGGTGTACTATGTCACCGTCGATCTTGTATACTCTCCTATTGACCAGTGCTTGAGTGTTTTCCAGCCTCGGTTCGGTCTTGACATACTGCCAGGGCAGGTCTTCGCCTGTCCCCATACCGACAGAAGCAATAATCACCTGAGGGTCTCTGTGTACGACTGTCTCCAGGTCGATGGCCTTATCCCCCGAGATATCATAAGCGATGTTTTGTCCACCTGCCTTGTCGATTAGGTCATCGGCCAGTGTTCCGCTGCCGGCCGTCATGAGGGGGTTGTGCCAGGTAAGATAGAGAACTGTCGGTCTCTGGTCTGGTGCGAGGTTTCGAGTTTTGCTGGCCACTGTCTCAATCCTTGTCCTCAAGTTGTTAACTAGCTGCAAAGCCTGCTTATGTTGCCCGGTGATGGTGCCTACCAGGGCAATGCCATTCAACACTCCGTCTATGGAATCTGGTGCCAGCGCAAAGACTGTGAGTCCGACTTCCTCCAAGGCCGGGATAACGGTTTTGCTATGAATGCTTGTTGCCAGTACCAGATCTGGCTCCAGGGAAACCACCTTTTCTATATCAACAGTGCTGAAGCCACCCACTTTAGGTTTCGCTGTAGCCGCCTCAGGATAGTTGCAGTACTCGGTAACTCCTACCACCTTATCCCCGAGGCCAAGAGCGAACAGGATTTCAGTGTTGCTGGGGGCCAGAGAAATGATTCTTTGGGGAGTTTGGTCAATAGTTACCGTTCTGCCAAGGTCATCGACTACATTGCCCTCGGGATGCTGAGGGATACAGCCAACGCAAGAAAGCCATACTAATGTTGTCAGGATAAACGGCCAACGTCGGATATATCGATTCACTGAAGGCTCCAGAGTGTCATAATAAACAATCCCCGTGCCCTCCGCAGCAGGGGGATTGACTAAAACAACAAATCCCACCCCCTTGCTCCGCGGAGGCAGCTATGGCTAGTGGGGCTGGTGTTCTGACTTTCACGGTAGGCGGGACTGCGCCGGAATTCCGCCGGCTTGCTTGCCAATTGAGCCCTCGGTCACCCTTGGGCACCCCACCACATCTATTCAGTTTGACCTAAAGGGTATCTGAAAATCCGTCGAAAGTCAATTTGTACGGTATTCGGGTACTGTAACATATTTTGTGTAAATTCTTTTGTGAGAAAGATAAAGGGCGTATCCTTCTAGTGACAAAAAACAACTATAGAAAGGAGGAATACGCCCATGGTCATGGTCAAAGACCTGACTGAATCAACATTAAGGGATTTATGGAGAGAGGTCAAGAATGAAGAGGGTTGGTGGGGAGAAATCAATGAGCGTCTCTTAGTATGGTGAAACTAATCCTGGAAAGCAGCCTGAAAGAGGAGCTACTGGAGGTATCCAAGCCAGGAGTTTTTACAGGAGAATTGGGACATAACCCGTCATGTGCTCTGGTCATGTCGGTGATCCAGTAGCCTTGCCGTTGGTGAGAACAAGTTTTCTTTTGGAAAGGAAAAGAGAAACCACAAGGCCGGCTCCAAGAATTCCGGCAAGAGTGTAGTAAGTGACTCGCATAGAATGCTCTACCGCATCAACTGTTATCACTTTGAGTTCTTCCTTATATTCAACTGGATACTCGCCGAGTACACTTCTAATTTCGGCGTGAAGATCCCCCCTTCCCATCTCTCTGGTACTCTGCGTTACCAGCGTAGTCAATTCGTCCTTGTCTACTTGAGGAAGAACACCACTGCCATTAACGCCCAGAACGAGCCCAGACAGAAAGAAAGTGAGCAGAAGTGTTCCCACAATAGCCGTACCGAGAGATCCTCCCAGATTCCTTAAGGTGTTGAAGAGCCCTGATGCCTCGTCAGTCTCGCCTGGCTCTACCGAGGATAATGCCAGGTTTTGAAGTTGGGCCAGAGCGAGTCCCATGCCGAGACCGAACAGAACAAATCCTGGTACCAGGGCTGTTGCTGTCATATCTGCGCTGAAGGAATTTGCCAGGAGCACGGTACCTGCAACACTAGCACATACCCCGCCCATGGTAAGGTATTTGACCGGTATCTTGGCCCCAAATCGGGGCGTTAAGAGCATCGTCATTAGCATAGCAAGCGTCAACGGCATAAGAATCAAGCCTGTTTCCATCGCCGTCTTGGACAGTACCGATTGTAGAAAGAATGGCATGGTGAACAGGAGTGCCGCTAGGCACAGCTGTTCAATAAGATTCAACGCTCCCCCTGCCATATAAGATCGATTGTTGAGCAGGGAAATGGGTAATAGCGGCTCGTTACCTTTTCGTTCTTGCCTTCTTTCCCATAGTATGAACAACAGCAGGATAATGCCTCCGGTAATCATGAGCACTGCCGCAATGGAGAGACCAACTGGCGCAATCGCTACTCCCGCGATTACCAGTGGTTTCTTCGCTATCCACCAGCCGTAAGTGGTTGTGCTTATCACGCCGAATACTATGCATCCGAAGCCCAATGCCGAAAGCAAAGCACCGCCCACATCGAGTTTGGGCTTTTCAGGTCTTCTTTGTTCCGTAAGAACATGAGAAAAGATCAGGATAATCACGACTAGGAAGAACTCCATGCCAAATGCCCAGCGCCAGTTGAGGTACGTAGTAAATGCTCCGCCAACGATGGGTCCAATTGCAGCAGCGCCCACCGAAACCGATGTGAAAATTGCGAAGGCAACCGCGCGTTCTTTTCCCTGGTAATCTATCACGAGAAACGTTACAGCACACGGTATCATAAAAGCCGACCCTATACCTTCAATGACAGACCATCCCACAGTAAGCATGCCGACATTCACGCTTAGAGCTGCTGTCAATGTGCCTATGCCATACAGAATAACTCCAATAATGAAGATCCGTTTTGTTCCATAGATGGTGGCGAGCTTTGCTCCCAGCAGCATGAAAGCGGCGATAACTAGCGCATAGAAAGCTATCGCAAACTGGATGTTTTGAATCTCCGTATTCAGGTCTTGAGTCAAAGCGGTAATGGCGACATTCATCATGGTGGTATCAAGCGCAAAAATGAACGCGCTTATAGATACCACTATCGCCACACTATATTTCTTCATCGCCTCTTACTCCATCGTTGGCATATCGTTTTAGTCTATTTAGACGGTACTGTATCATATTTTGTGTAAATTGTTTTCCGATAAAGAGAAAGGGCGTACCCTTTCAGCAATGAAAAACAAACAAAGAAAAGGAGGGACACGCCCATGGTCGTCGTTAAAGACTTGACCGAATTAACATTAAGGGAGTTATGGAGAGAAATCAAGGATAAACTTGACGCTACCGTCTACTTGCCCAAAATTATATGTAAAAGCATAGATAAACCCCTTGACAATGCTTTAGCGGTCAAGACAACAATTTCAAAATTCCTCTATTTCAAATTGACCCACTACCCGGCGTAGGCATCCTGATACGGATTGTGCTATTATTTCCCCCTGAAGAACTATCACTGGAGGTACGAACATGGTGAATCTCTCTCGATTCTCCCTTGAGGGGAAAGTGGCGCTGGTGACGGGAGGCAGTCGTGGCATTGGCCGGGCTACCGCTTTGGGGTTTGCTGAGGCTGGAGCTGATGTGGTGGTAGCCAGCCGGAAATTGCCCGATCTGGAGAAGGTTGCTGATGAAATCAGGGGCGTGGGCAGGAAAGCGTTGCCGGTGGAGGCACATGCTGGCAGGATGGATGATATAGGCAGGCTGGTAGAGACGGTGGTGGCTGAGTTCGGCAAGATTGACATCCTGGTCAATAATGCCGGCACCAACCCGGCTATGGCCACGGTGCTTGAGGCGGATGAGCGCTTGTGGGATTCGATTATGAATCTGAATCTGAAAGGCGTGTATTTCCTCAGTCAGGCCGTAGCCCGGGTCATGAAGGAGCACGGCGGCGGCAAGATCATCAACGTGGCTTCAATGGACGGATACAAACCCGAACTAGACGTAGGCATATACTCCATCTCCAAAGCCGCTGTCTTGATGGTGACCAAGTCCATGGCCCTTGAGCTGGCCCAGCATAATATTAGAGTCAATGCCATAGCCCCGGGAGCTGTCAGCACCCGCATCCTCGACTCTCATTGGTTTCATCTCCCTGAGGAGGAGGCGAAGAAACAGAAGGCGGAACTGGGGAAGATGGCTCCACTGCAGCGTGTAGGCGAGCCTGACGAGATGGTGGGCGCTATGGTTTACCTGGCGTCTGACGCTTCCAGTTTCATGACGGGGGAGACTCTCCTTGTAGACGGGGGAATGCTGCTGGGCTCAGCGCCGTGGGTGCAGTAGCAGCGCCGGCTACGCCTATTCTGAAAGACCAAGGAGGTCGGGCCCCGGAACGGGTGCCCATCAATTGGTGGCTTGCTCGCTCCCAATTCGTGCTTGAGCAGGCACTACTTAGGCGTTGGTGGGCTGGCGTGTTAATCGATTAACATCGCATCGCCGAGACTATAGAAGCGATAGCCCAGGCTCTTGGCTTGTTCGTAAGCCCGCAGGATGAAATCCCGTCCGGCGAACGCCGAAACTAACATGAGCAGCGTGGATCTGGGTAGATGGAAGTTGGTGATTGCGGCGTCTGTCGTGCGAAACTGGTATCCAGGCAGGATGAACAGGTCAACCCAGCCGGCGAAGGGATGGACGGTCGCGGTTTGGGTGGCTGCTTCGATTAACCTCACTGTGCTGGTGCCCACGGCGATAACCCGTTTGCCTTCTTTTTTGGTCTGATTGAGCAATGCGGCGGCTTCTGAGCTCAATTCTCCATATTCTTTGTGAATAGGGTGGTGGTGGGGGTCTTCGACTCGGACCGGGCGGAAGGTATCGAGTCCGATATGGAGAGTAACAAAGGCAAATCGCACCCCCCTTTGCTGTAGCTCACCGAGCAGCCGCGGCGTGAAGTGCAGCCCGGCAGTGGGTGCTGCCGCGCTCCCTTCTACCTGGGCGTAGACTGTTTGATAGCGCTCTGGCTGCGCCAGTGGGGTGTGGATATAGGGCGGAAGAGGTACTTCCCCAATCTGCTGAAGAAAACGCTCGTCTGAAAAACGAAGGACTCTGATTCCGCCCTCCTCCCGCTCCAGCACCTCGGCTGTCATCAACGTGTTGGGGTCATCGGGTCCGTTTCCTAGATTGATTCTTGCTCCAACACCAAGCTTCCTGCCGGGACGAACCAGGGCTTCCCAGACGTTGACGTCCAGGCGGCGCAGCAGCAGAAGCTCCACGTTGGCGGCGCTGTCGCTTTTATGCCCCAGGAGCCGGGCCGGAATAACCCGGCTGTTATTGAACACCAGGCAGTCCCCGCTCTCAAGATAGTCGCTGACCTCATGAAAACGGCGGTGTTCCAGAGAGCCGCTGGCGCGATGAAGAACCATGAGGCGAGATTGGTCACGTGGCTCTACAGGTGTTTGGGCGATAAGCTGGGGAGGTAAACGGTAGTCGAAATCGCTGGTCTTCATGGACGGAGGCCACTCATCTGCTCAGGAAGTGCAGGATGACGCTGATTATTGTGGTTAGCAGGATGCTTACAATAAGGAGAGTGACAACGGGGAAATAGAAGGTGAATCCGTCTTTCTTTATGAGTATGTCGCCGGGCAGCTTGCCCAGGAATGGGATGTGCTGACCGAAGACCAGTAGTAGCCCCAGGACTATTATGACACCCCCGACTATGAGCAGAATCTTGCCTGTGCCTTCCACGTCATTAGCTCCTGAGGGCAGCCTTGAAATGCGAATATCGACTGAGGTTCACTATGGCTCTAGCTGCCCTTTCCATGGAGGTGAAAACCGGTATTGAAGCTTGGGATAGTCTGCGTTCTATCTGGATACGCGCTGCGTCTGAGGGCCCAGGTGGTAGGACGCTCACCAGCGGCTTGTCCTGCTTGGCTCTCAGATCTATGAGAACATCATTGATAGCTTCTATTTGCTCCCATGGGAAATAGTCGAGGAGCATCCCCATATCTTCTTGCACCAATACAAGGTCGATAGCCGAGTCGGCAAGAACAAGTTCGATGGCTTGTCTGAGAGTTGTGAGGCTACCAGCGGCCTGGCTGACATCCACGGGGTTGTGCAAAATACTTCCTGCCTGGCCTAGGAGGCTAGTCAACCTTTGTCTGGTTGACGGGGAAAGGGGTGGCATGGGAAGTCCAAGCTCAGTACAGGTATCGCTGGCTGAGACGGCGATACCACCACCGCCGTCAGCCAGTCCGCATACGACAGCTATGCCTTTGCCTCGCCATTGCTGAAGCTGTTGAAAGATCAGCAGAGTATCAGCTAGCTCCTCGAGGCTGCGGACTTCAATGGCGCCACCTTGCTTCAGAGCTGCCGACCATACAGCTGCTGAACTGGTCAAAGAGCCAGTGTGAGACTTGGCTGCTGCTGCGCCCGCTTCGGTTCTGCCAGCTTTCCAGGCAATCACAGGTTTGACCTTAGTTACCTCCGCGATTGTATTGAGCAGGAGGGAACCATTCCGAACTCCTTCGAGATAGGCGCCTATGACGGAGGTCTTTGGGTCAGCAGCCATGTACTTCAGAGAATCGATACTGTCTAGATCGATACCATTCCCGAAGCTAATTCCTTTGCTGTATTTGATGCCTCGGGCTATCCCAAGCTCAACTAGCTGGCCACTGATGCCGCCGCTTTGGGAAATGAAGCCTACTGTACCGCTTTCACCTATCGTTCCCCCCGGGCCACAGGGTATCTTCCACTCGGGGCAATACACGCCAAGGCAGTTAGGCCCGATGATGCGGAAGCCGCCTTGTTGCGCCTTGCTTACCATCTCCTCTTCCAGCTTGCATCCTATGTCGTCACCTATCTCCTTGAAACCAGCGGTAAAAAAAGCCACGGCCTTTACCTTCTTCGTTGGGCAGTCATCCAGTAGGCTAGGTGCGGCTTCTCTGGGGATACACACGATGGCGTAATCTACAGTCCCTGGGATTGCCCTGAGGCTGGGATAGATTTTCAGACCCAGGACTTCACCTCCGTTGGGATTGACTGGATAGATATTACCGGTGTACCCGGCATCTACAACGGCTTTTACCCAGTAGTAGCCGGCTTTCCTCTTATCTTGCGAAGCACCGACAACGGCGATCGATTCTGGGTAGAAGATATGGTGGAATTCCTGAAGCAGGTTTCTGGAGGATGATTCAGTCATCGACTAGGATTTTAACCGAAAAAGGCTGGGCGGTGCAAAGAACCGCCCAGCCTTAAGGCGATCTTGGCGCCGTCTAGAACAACCCCTGTACTTTCCCCGTCTTGGTGTCGATATCTACTTTTCTAAAGGCAGGGTCGGAGCTGGTGCCCGGCATCAGGCTAATGGCTCCAGCGCATGGGCAGAGGAATTTCGCGCCGGAATAAATCAGCACATCGCGAATGGGCAGCGTCCACCCCTTGGGGACGCCCTTAACAGCGGGATCGTGTGTCAGGCTCAGGTGGGTTTTTACCATCATGGTAGCGTACTCGTCATATTTGGAGTCGCCTTCAAGCATCTTGGCCTTCGCTTCGGCATCGGGGGTCCAGGAGACACCATCGGCTCCGTAGACTACCTTGGCAATCTTGTCCACCCGTTCCCGTAGTTTCATTTCCGTGGGGTAGAGGAACTTGAAATCACCTTTCTCTTCGCAGGCTTCCATCACAGTGTCGGCCAGCTCCAGGGCGCCATCGCCGCCATCGGCCCAGTGGCTGGACACGGCACAGCGTGCCCCGGCCGCCTCGGCTGCCTTTCGTACCATGGCGATCTCTTCTTTGGTATCCGTGTGGAACGAGTTGACGCACACTACTGGGTTGATGCCTGACGCCCTGATCGTGTTGATGTGGTGCAGCATATTGGGCAAGCCCTTCTCCAGGAGCCCAAGGTCTTCCTTGGTGTAGGATTCGGGCAGGGGCCGACCAGCTACTACTTTGGGTCCGCCGCCGTGCATCTTCAGCGCCCTGATGGTGGTGGTGAGCACTGAGACGTGTGGCTTGAGACCGCTGAAGCGACACTTGACGTTCCAGAACTTCTCGAAGCCGATATCTGCGGCAAAGCCGCTCTCGGTAACATGGTAGTCAAACATCTTGAGGCCAATGCGGTCGCCGATGATGGATGATTGGCCCACGGCGATGTTGGCGAAGGGGCCAGCATGCACCATGCAGGGTTGATACTCCACCGTGCACATCAGTGTGGGATTGATGGTGTTGCGCATCCAGGCGGTCATGGCGCCTCCCACCTCCAGGTCGCCGGTAGTGACGACATTGCCCTCCATGTCAAAAGCCACCGTAATCTCATTCATTCTGCGGCGCAGGTCTGCCAGGTCTGTGACAATTGATAGCATAGCCATAAGTTCGGAGCCGACGGCGATGCCGAACTTCGATTGCATGGTATAGCCGTCCATGCGGCCGCCGAGACCTATGACGATGTTCCTCAGGCTCTGGGCGCAGAAGTCCATGATCCAGCCCATTTCCACTCTGGTGGGATCAATATTGAGGCGGCGCATCCTGGTGCGCTTCTGTAACTCGGCATCATCGTAATTACGCTCGTGCTGCATTCTGGCGGTGACTGCCACCATGGCCAGGTTGTGAGCGTTCATTATGTCGTTGATGTCGCCGGTAAGCCCCATGGAGAATTCGGTCATGGGGATGAGCAGTGCATTGCCGCCGCCAGCAGCCGTCCCTTTGATATTCATGGTTGGACCACCTGATGGCTGGCGTATACAGCCGCCCACGTTCTTGCCCCGCTTT
>JADHWZ010000022.1 GCA_016783225.1 Dehalococcoidia bacterium
AGGGTACTCAAATACCGTGCGCCTGGGACGCCCAGCAGAACCCCACCAAGTTCTGCTTCCAGAAACCAGAGGAACCTCCACCTTCAGAGGCCGAATGCCCCTACGGATGCCGGTGCATGACAGAGGGCGAAGCCAGAAAGTACGGTCTCACCTGGTGCCAGGGTACTCAAATACCGTGCGCCTGGGACGCCCAGCAGAACCCCACCAAGTTCTGCTTCCAGAAACCAGAGGAACCTCCACCTTCAACAACCCAATGCCCTCAAGGATGCTTTTGCGCGGACCCAGCGGAGGCAGACAAAGCCGGCTATGAGTGGTGCCTGCGCAACGGCGATGAGATACCGTGCGGAGACGGCCGCTATTGCTTCCGTGAGCGTATTGGGACGCCCCGGCTCAAATGAAAACGGTTGAGTAGAGCATTTTCAGGCGGAGTTGGGGGTCTTCGATGAAGACCCCCAACTTCAGCCAACCTCAGAAACCACAAGTTTGCCCAAGGCCGTTTTCAAACGCTCAAGACAGCGCTCTCTACCCAACACCTCCATGGTCTGAAACAGGGGCGGAGCTGCTGTTCTCCCCGTAGTCGCCACACGGAGCAGGCCGAAAAACACGCCAGTCTTGAGATTAAGTTCATCGGCCAATGGTCGAAGAACAGCCTCCAGCGAAGCTGCATCCCAGTTCTGCAACCCCTCCAGCTTGGCTAACGAAGCTTGCAAAGCTCCAACCGCTCCATCGCCTCCAATTGTGGCCGTAAGCAGACCAGAGTCATACTCCATCCTGTCCACAAAGAAGAACTCGGTAAGCTGTGGCACTTCAGCCAGTGTTTTGGCCCTCTCCTGGACAAGAGGCATAATCCGGCGAATATAGTCCGCCTCACCAAGGCACTCAACTTGCGGAGGCAAGTCTCTTTCCAAGAAAACCGTCGCCCGCTCAGTGAATTCTTCCAAACTCAAGCCGCGGAGGTAAACCCCATTCATCCAATCAAGCTTGTCTCTATTGAACACAGCCGCTGTCTTGCTTACTCGGTCCAAGGAGAAATGCTTTACTATCTCTCCTCGGCTCAAGATCTCTGTCTTGTCATCCAGCGACCAGCCAAGCAAGGCCAGGAAGTTAACCATCGCCTCGGGCAAATAACCCTGGTCTCGATATTCGTCGATAGCAGTCGCCCCGTGCCGTTTGCTCAGCTTTGCCCTGTCGGGACCCAGAATCATAGGTAAATGGGCAAATTGGGGTGGCTCCCAACCGACCGCCTGGTAAAGCAAAACATGACGCGGTGTGCTCGACAGCCACTCATCAGCTCTGAGAACGTGAGAAATCGCCATCAGATGGTCATCGACTATGTTGGCCAGATGGTAGGTGGGATAACCGTCAGACTTGAGGAGGACAAAATCGTCCAGCGTGCTGTTTTCAAAGACTATCTCCCCCCGTGTCAAATCATGGAAAGAGGTCTGCCCTTCCAGAGGCGACTTGAAACGAACCACCGGGGTAACCCCACTCGCTTGCAGCTCAGCCCTCTGTTCTCGTGTCAGATGTCGACAATGCCGGTCGTAGCCCGGCGGTTGCTTTCGCTTTATCTGCTCCTGACGCATCGACTCCAGTCGCTGGGGTGAACAATAGCAAAAGTAAGCCTGCCCTTCCTTTACTAGCTGATCTGCTGCCCCGAGGTAAATGTCCAAACGCTGTGACTGAAAATAAGGACCCTCATCCCAACCAATCCCTAGCCAGCGCAGGCCATCCAAAATGATATCTGTTGCCCCTTCTACGAGGCGGGCGACATCGGTATCTTCAATACGCAAGACAAAAGTGCCGCCGTTATGCCGGGCAAAGAACCAGTTGAACAGCGCGGTCCTGATATTGCCCAGATGGGGATACCCAGTTGGGCTGGGGGCAAAGCGAACCCGCACGGTTGCGTCAGACTTAGCCAACCCCACCTCGGGCGTATGACTGGGTCAATACGACCTGCCTCACCGGAAGCTTTACCACGTAGGTATCAGCAATCTTATCGTGTATTCCTTGCTTGTGACTATCAAAGGCAATCCAGACAAAGCCGACAAAGACAATGCCCGCAGATACAATGTAGCCAGAATATCGCAGAAGAGCAGACCGCCGCACAACCGGAGATCCATCAGTGGAAATCACCTTTATCCCCATCACAAGCTTTCCTGGCGTCTGCCCTCGCCACACCCAAAACCCCACGAAATAAGGAATCCCAATCAACCAGCTTACCATCATGCCTATCATGAGAACTGGGACAAAGCTGTAAGCTGAACCGTCACCCCCGGATGAAGGGCTGACTGCGGCCACACAATAATCCTCCCCCAGAGCCAAGAAAACACAGGCGATGATCCAGGCCACAAACCCCAGGGCTACGCCACACACCAGAAGATCAACAACACCTGCCCCCACCCTGACCCAGAAACCAGCATATTCTAGGGCAAACTCCTTCGGCTCCTTTTGCAACCCTAACTTCTCCCAAAATATACCAGGTCTTGCACTTGCCAGTCCTATCGCTTTCCGGAAGACAACAGCTCATCACTACAAGCACGCGGAACTGGCGAATACTGCGGAAAACAGAGACGGCTCTTCTGCCACCCGACTAACAAAAGCTCACTTCTTCGTGAGAATGCGGTGCAGCCCTTCCAGCTGACCTAGATGCTTCTTCAGCCGCTCAACGAGCTGCTCGGCTTGTTTAAGAGCGTTCCTGGTATCCTCCATCTCGACCTGCACCTTAAACAGAATCTCATTTCGCCGAACACCTAAATCGGCTTCAAAGGCCCCCAAATCCTGCAACTCGCCGAAACTGCCCAGAATCTGAGCCAGCAGCTCACTCTCTCTTCCCAACTGTTCCTTCTTGAGTTGACCCAAAGACTTGTCAGCGTCGTCCATTTCAAATACCCCGCACTGACTACAATGTAGCACATTGCTATATCATTAGGCAACAACATCCAAAACCGGAATCCGCTGCTTAACTCCCGTCCATAAGCTCAAGAGCCAGCCTTAAGTCTGAAGGTAGTTCGCAAGTGAACTCTCGATACTCCCCATCGGTCGGTAGACGGAAACCCAACCGGTAAGCGTGAACAAACTGTCGCTTAACATAGGCCGACTTGGTACCATAAACCGGGTCGCCAACAACCGGGCAGCCAATCGCTGACAGATGGACTCGTATCTGATGAGTCCGCCCTGTCTCGGTGATAACCTCAAGCAAGGTGCAGTCACCCACGTACTCCTTGACCCTGTAGCTGGTCCTCGCCTCTTTTCCTTCACCTACCACCCCCATGCGTTTGCGATTAAACGGGTCGCGCCCGACTGGAGCTTCGATAACGCCCCGCGCTGGACTAAGTTTGCCTCTGACCATGACAAGATAGCCCTTCACTACCAGCCGAGCTTTGAACTGATTGATTAGATGCTGCTGAGCAGAAGGGTTCTTGGCAACAATCATCAGCCCCGAAGTGTCCTTGTCCAAGCGGTGGACTACCCCCGGCCGCATGGTATCACCAAAGTCGGCGAGACCGGGGCAATGAGCCAGGAGAGCATTGACCAGGGTTCGGCTGGTATGCCCCGGAGCTGGATGGACAGTCATACCGGCCGGCTTATCTACCACTATGACATCATCATCCTCATAGACTATGTCTACTGGAATAGGCTCGGCAACAAGGGAAACCACCTGGGGAGATGGCAAACTGACCTGTATCCTGTCCCCAATGTTCAGTCTTTGGCTTGCCTTCGCTCCACCTCCGTTGACCGAAATGTAGCCCTGCTTAATCAACGTCTGAAGGCGAGAGCGTGACAACCCGGACCATTGTCCAACGAGATACGCATCAAGGCGAACCGTGGGCTCAGCCACCTGAAATACTCTAATTTCAGGCCCCGTCAAAATGGCCGTTCTCCTTTCTCAGTGCCCCGAAAACGAAGCAAGCAAGAGCGATTGTCCCAACCGTTATGGCTGAGTCAGCAACGTTGAATGCCGGCCAGTGATAGCCATACCACAGGCGAACATCAATGAAGTCAGTAACATAACCAAAGCGGACGCGGTCTATCAGATTGCCCACAGCACCGCCAAAAACGAGGCCCAGCGACAAGACCGCCAATACGCTGTGCTCAGAAAGATAGCGGTAAAATAGCAGGATAACGACTAACCCGACTACGGCGATGAGCGCTAGCAGAAAGGTCTGATTGGCAAGAAGGCCAAAGGCTGACCCAGTATTTTGAACGTGGATCAAGCGTACAATACCAATTTCCGGAAGCGATGCCCCAAGGGGCAAATGGGATGTAATCCACAGTTTTGTTGCCTGGTCTGTCACCGCCACAAACGCGGCGATGAATAAGAATAACCCTGCCCGCCACCCCCTACCGAGCTGATTTGCTCCCAGCATTCTTCGTCTGGTGCGCCTTACACTCCAGACACAGACTCGCCTGGGGTAGCGCTTCAAGTCTGGCTGGTTCTATCTGCCGACCACAAAGGTCACATACGCCATAGGTGCCAGCTTCAAATTTCTCCAGCGCGTGCTCTACTTCAGCTAGAATTTGCGACAGCCTTTTCTCCAAGGCCAGATTCTTCTCTAGCTCAAAGGCTTCGGTCGCCTCCTCCTCCCTCTTACCGAAAGGACTCCCCTCTCGTCTCTCGCCAGATGGCCGCATGGCAGCCTCCAGGTGCTCCAGTTCACCATTCAACCGTGCACGTTCTTCTTTTAGGCCCTCACAAAGCTCAGCAAAATCGGCCATTACGCAAACCTGTCCTAACATACTACGGAGACTATTCTAGCCTATGCTACATAGCGAAGCAAGCTAGCCAACCATATTGGTTATTACAACCCCGCCTTGAGACCTACGCTTTCAGCTATTCTGGAGCGCCACAGCGGCCACAGAACCTCGTTCACAACAAGCTCCGTGATATAGATTGTTCTCGAGATTCCTCGCCCCAACCATGGTGAATGACAGCATGATTGCCGCACAGACTCACAATCAACTAGGACACAAACCTACCACATATTACCTGTGGCTTATCCCACGATGGCAGTAAAAGAGATGCAAAAGCCGAAGCTAGTTTGAACAAACCGGCAGTTATAGGTTTATCGGCTTTGCGCCAGATCATATGGCTGCGATAATAGCCACTATTCCCATTATGATAAGCCAAATCCCTATCAGATAGTTCAGTATTCTGGGGAAAATCATCACCACGATGCCGAAGATAAGCGTCACAATACCCATCAGCAAACCGCTTACTTGAAACATAAAGCTAGTACCTCCTTCTTGAAATCTGAAGCCCCGTATACGATGAAGTAACCATTAAATAATCATCTGAGCAGACTGGGAAAACCCATCATAACACCAGAGATGCTAGACAATCTCCTTGTGATGAAACCAGTTACTGCAAATGTATGAATACTAACGCCTACTCAGGATAGCAGATATGCCCCATACGATGAAGAAAATACCCACAACCAAGTAAAGAGGTAACCACTGAAACAGAATCAAGACGCCTGCAATTACGGCTATGATTCCAGCAGCCATGCCGCTTATCGCGAAACCCTTCCTGGCCATATGATTTATACCCTCCTTCCGGTCAAATTTGACACCATATTATTGATTTTCACCTACGATGTCAATATCAGCCTGACATTAAGAACTTCGCGCAACATGTTCGGGCGAAGATGTCTCCGCTTCCAGGTAAAACCAAGCGGCGGATGGCCCATTGAGGACAGCATCCGCCGCCATGATTGTGAGAAATGAAATGGAGCAGTCCTATACTTCTCGAAACTCCCCTTCCACGGTGCCCTCCTCACCACCCTGCGGCCCACCCTCGGGGGCTTCACCAGCAGGGCCTTCACCTGCAGGAGCTTCATCAGCAGGACCTTCATCAGCAGGACCTTCATCACCTGGGGGAGGCGGCGGCCCAGCTTGCTGGTAAACCGCAGCACCGATCTTTTGCATCACTTCAGATAGCTCTTGCGTCGTGCTGCGGAGGTAGCTTATGTCCGAGCCCTGAACAGCTGACCGCACCGCAGCTATCTTGCCATCCATCTCCTCCTTCAAGTCGGCAGGAATCTTGTCTCCCTGTTCCCTGAGGGTTCGTTCAGCAGTGTAGACCAGGCTATCAGCCGTATTGCGAGTCTCCACCTCTTCCTTCTTTCTGGCATCATCTGCAGCATGGCCTTCGGCCTCCCGTGCCATCTTCTCCACCTCCTCCTTACTCAGACCGCTGGAGGCAGTAATGGTAATCTTCTGCTCCTTGCCCGTGCCTTTGTCCTGAGCCCGAACCTCCAGAATACCATCGGCATTGATGTCAAAGGCAACTTCAACTTGGGGCACGCCCCTTGGTGCCGGCAAGATGCCGTCAAGCATAAAACGCCCCAAACTCCGATTATCGGCTGCCATCGACCGCTCCCCCTGAAGAACATTGATTTCCACACTGGGTTGGTTATCGGCCGCTGTGCTGAAAACCTGGCTCTTCGAAGTAGGAATCGTGGTATTCCGCGGGATAAGCGGTGTGGCCACTCCACCCAATGTCTCTATGCTCAGACTAAGCGGAGTGACATCGAGGAGGAGAACCTCTCTTACATCTCCCTTGAGTACGCCGGCCTGGATAGCTGCGCCTAAAGCTACTGCCTCGTCTGGATTGACTCCCTTGGCCGGCTCTCTCCCAAAGAACTGGCGCACTGTATCCTGAACCTTGGGCATTCTAGTTTGACCACCAACCAGAATCACGTCACTTATCTGAGCCGCGGCAAGTCCAGCATCACTCAGAGCCTGACGGCAAGGTTCTATGCTCTTCTCCAACAAGTCGACTGACATTTGCTCCAGCTTAGCCCGAGTCAGAGTTATATTCAGGTGCTTGGGCCCGGAAGCATCAGCCGTAACGAAGGGCAAATTCACCTCCGTCTGAGCTACGGTGGATAGCTCGCGCTTTGCTTTCTCACCAGCATCCTTCAGTCGCTGCAACGCCATTCGGTCTTGCTTCAAATCTATGCCCGACTCCTTCTTGAACTCATCACATAGCCAGTCCATAATTCTCTGGTCAATATCGTCTCCGCCAAGATGAGTATCACCGCTAGTTGACTTGACTTGAAAAGTACCTTCACCAAGCTCAAGAATGGAGATGTCAAAGGTGCCGCCACCAAGGTCGTAGACGGCAATAGTCTCCTCTTCCTTCTTATCCATGCCATAAGCCAGAGATGAGGCTGTGGGCTCATTGATGATGCGCAGCACACTTAGTCCGGCAATGGTTCCAGCATCCTTCGTCGCCTGGCGCTGGCTGTCATTGAAATGAGCCGGCACCGTAATCACAGCATCGGTGACCTTATCGCCAAGGTAAGCTTCAGCATCAGTCTTCAGCTTCTGCAGAATCATGGCTGAGATTTCAGCTGCACTATACTCCTTCTCTCCCATGACCACCGTGGCATCGCCATTTGATGCTTCGACTATCTTGTAGGGTAGCCGCTTTATGTCATTCTGGACTTCAGTGTCCTTGAACTTGCGTCCGATGAGCCGTTTGATGCTGAAAATAGTGTTCTCTGGATTAGTAACCGCTTGACGCTTTGCCAATAATCCCACCAAACGCTCGCCCTTCTTGTCAATAGCTACCACTGAGGGCGTAAGCCTCTCGCCCTCGGCGTTTTCGATGATCTTTGGGTCCCCTCCTTCGATAACAGCCACCAGACTGAATGTCGTCCCCAAATCAATACCCACTGCTCTGCCCATGTTCTCCTCCTTGCAAGTAATTCCTCGCTACGTCTCAGTTGCCCCTCCAGAGTCCTCTTCATCAGCCTTATCTTGTTTGCCTTTGCCGACAACAGCCAGAGTCGGCCGAAGCACCTTATCATTCAACTTGTAGCCTCTCTGAACCTCACCAATGACCACTCCCTCCTCGCCTTCATGATGAGCCACCGCCTCGTGAAGGCTAGGATCGAAGGGCTCGCCTACAGCGTGTATTTCTGTCAACCCCTGCGCCTCCAGGACACTCCGAAGCTTGCGGTGAATCAGCGTCATGCCTTCAATCCAGGTACGGTCCACTGACTTCAGGGGCAAAGAGGTGAAAGCCCGCTCCAAATCATCCAATACCGGCACTAGACTGAGAATCAGGGCCGCATTAGCAGAATTGCCCAGTTCATCCCTTTCCTGCTCAGCACGCTTCTTATAGTTGCTGAAGTCAGCCTCAGCCCTCTGCCAGTTAGCCAGATAGGTTTCGGCCTTCTCTTTTTGCTCGGTCAGAGCCCCTTTCAAGGTTTCAATATCCGTCTCTTCAGCGAGTTCAGTCGCTTCATTCCCGGATACCTTTTCATCTTCTTCAGCCAATCCGAGCCTCCTTGTCTGGCAATCCTAATCGCTACGGCAAACTCCAGCCATCAAATAGCTCAGTACTTCCGAGACGCAGCCCACTGTGGAAATGGCACGCCGGTAATCCATCCGAGTTGGACCAATAACCGCAATGGTGCCACCCACCCGCTCAGGAACACCATAGCGACTGAAAACCAAGCTCAAATCGCGTAATGCCTCATCCCGGTTCTCTTCACCGATAACAACCTGTACTCCCTCATCGCTCGACCGCTGGAAGAACATCGAACCAAGCCAATCCTTCGCCTCCATTAGCTCCATGACATCCAGCATCCTGTCCTTTTCAACAAACTCAGGCTGACCTAGCATCAAGCGCAACCCCTCAAAATAAGGTTCGTCATACTCCATCTCATCCTCAGCATTCATTATGTCCACCACAGCTTCTCTGACCCGCTGCTCTCCGCGGGATAGTTCCAGCTTCTCATCCGAAATCTCCAAGATGGTCAACCCGGAATAAGCTGCATTCAACCTGTTGGCAACGCCAGTTAGCTGCTCCTGCGTCACCGGTTCAACGAAAGACAAAAGCTGCCGTTTAAGCATAGCTTCACTCAGCACCAGAACCAGCAGAGCCAGGAAGTCGTGGACAGCCACCAGTTCCAGATGCCTGAATCGACATTGGCTCGACTTGGGGAAAGTGACCAAGGCCGCGTTTCCAACCAGGCGTGCCATAATACCTGCCGCCAGTTTTAGCCACCCTTCCAACTCCTCTTCTGCCTCACGGAACAGATTACGAATGCGATATTGCTCATCGGACGGAAGCCCAACATCCTCCGTCAATGACTCCACATAATGACGATAACCCTTATCCAAAGGTATGCTGCCGGCCGATGTATAGGGTCGAATAATATAGCCTTCCTCTTCCAAATACGCCATATCATTGCGGATAGTCGCCGGACTGACCCGCAGCTGATAATTACGGAAAATAGCCTCTGAAGCTACAGGCACTGCCGTAGCAATATACTCGCCGACTATAATCCTGAGAACGGCTTCCCTTCTGAGAGTCAAACCTTTGAACACTTTTTAGCACTCTCCGCCTAAGACTGCTAACTTCACTATAATTTACCACTATGACGCTGATATGTCAAAGTCTAGTGCGTATTATGAGCTTTGGTCCTTCTTCAGGGCAACATGTGGGAGGCAGGCCTTCAGTTTGTCACAAGCTCATCGCCACCTTCTTACTCCAGTTAGGCAGTCTATAACTGTCTACCACCAATGGCGATGTAAATAAAGTGACGGAGGTATTGAACAAGCAAAGACACCTTGACAGGGTCTATCCTGTATGCTAGTGTTCAACGAAAGAGCGCGATTCCATCCTATCAACCAAAGAGAATAGGCAGCGACATTAAATGGCCGGGGCGGGGAATGAAATGTTCTGTTCCAAGTGTGGTGCTGAAAATGTGCATACAGGTAAGTTTTGCCGCAAGTTTTGACAACTGTGGGCAATACCTGCCCTTCTTGCGGCGCTCAATTGGAGCCTGACGACCTATTCTGCCCCAACTGCGGGCGAAAAGCGAGAGCAAGATAGGTGCCATTTCGAAAAGCAAATCGTGGAGGTGCCCAAATGAAAAACACCGTTTCTCTAGTCGTTGGAACTGTCATCGTTTTGACATTGCTGGCCATACCACTGATGGGTTGTGAGGCGGAGGTTAGCTTGACCACAGCATCCTTAAGCGAGGCTACCATGGCAACAGCGGTGGACGACAATATGCAGCCACTTGATGCCACCAATGTTTTTGCCCCCGATACTCCAACAATCTGGTGCTCAGTTAAGCTATCCTTCGCTCCTCCAGACACCGAGGTAAAAGCACAGTGGCTGTATATTAGTGGTGAAGCTACGGAGTTCACAAATTCTGTATTGTATGAGGATGTGGGAACGGAAAGTGGCAGCTACTACCTGGGCTTCAGTCTTTCCCCACCAGCTAGCGGCTGGCCTCGGGGAAATTATATGGTAAAGTTTTACATAGACGGCAAGGAGGAACTGAGCGTGCCATTCACAGTCCAGGATGGCACAGCACCGCCAGCCGCAACGGGAAAGGCATCTCTGCAAAACATCTTCCAGGAAGAGGGATTCGGGTACACAATAAGGTATCCGGGCAACTGGCTCTATGAAGCATCAGGATTTACAGTGATATTTAGCGGCAAAGAAGGTACGGCAGCCTATTATTCGACCATAACCATTCAAAACCTTGCTTCTACCCAAATGGAAGGCGGTATATATGAAAACGTCGATTCAGCAATAGGTGATTTCAAGCAGCAACTAACGGCCACAGGTAAGAATATCAAGGTTTACAATGAGAAAGCATTTGTTTATGCTATGGGAGGTGGAGAGGAGCTGACAGGGAAACAATATATAGTTGAATTCGTCCACCAGGGGGAAAACCTCAAGCGGCTGCGGATAGTGGTTCCTCGGAGTGGTGGAAATCTGTTTTATGCCTGGGCATACACTTCGCCGATTGACCAGTATGACCCCTACCTTGGGGTAGCCGAAGCGATGCTTGATTCCTGGGTAATCACAGAGTAAATTGGGGGCACAGCAAGAAAGAATAGGCCAGTCCAATAGCGCCATTCAAAGAAAGACATAACAACACACTAGCCATAGTCCCGCCGGCCTTTTCTGCTACCGGCCGCAGCAGCCCCGACTTGGCCTGGCCACCACGCTCAGCGTCAAAGTGGCTTGAGCGCTCCCACCATTGCTGTCCTTGACAATAACCATAACATGATAGTCACCGTAACTATTTGGGGCTGTCCAGGTGACGACAGAGCCGGCGCCACTCAAGCTACCGCCAGTGCACGACCACTTAAAGCCCACATCGTCTCCATCCGGGTCCGAAACAGCACAAGTAATCTCAGAAGCGGCCCGAGGGTCAACAGCCATGTATTTTGCTTCGAGGCTTGAGATTACTGGCGGTTGATTACCTTCCGGTTCCGGTGCCGAAACACAAGCGCTGCTCTGTGCAGCTAACACAGCCAAAACCATGGCCAATATGCCCGCGCAAGTACTCGATTTCACTGCCGATTACTCCTTCAGACAAACTGTGGAAAAGTATATATGTCCACGGCGATTTTAGCAACCTATAACCAATCCGCAAATAGAGACACCCCACCTCGCAAGGCCGCTCACAAACCAGACCTCATGATCAATTATGCATTCAAGTACGACCCTCCAGTGGAGCTCTGTGCCAAGCCAGTGCCCCTCAACACATGTCAAAGAACCGCCCCGCAATTGTTGACCCGAATTGGGGGTGATGGTATTATGCTCTGGATACCTTGGAGATATGGGATTGACCAGCGAACGCCGACAAGACGCTGACGTTGCCCGACTTCTGGAACTGGAATCCAGGCGGCAGAAGGAAACCCTAAACCTCATTGCGGCCGAAAACTACGCCAGCAAGGCAGTGCTCCAGGCTCAAGGCTCTGTTCTAACCAATAAGTATGCTGAAGGCTATCCAGGGCGCCGCTACTACGCCGGCTGCCCCAACATCGACGCTATCGAAAACCTGGCTATCCAGCGGGCCGCAAGTCTGTTCCACGCCGAGCACGCCAACGTCCAGCCTCATAGCGGCAGTCAAGCCAATATGGCAGCTTACTTTGCTCTGCTTGAGCCTGGTGATACCGTTATGGGAATGAGCTTAAGCCACGGCGGACATCTGACTCATGGCGCTCCGGCCAATTTTTCGGGCAAATGGTATGACTTCATCCCCTATGGAGTTGACCGCGAAACCGAAAGGCTCGATTACGATGACATTCAAGAGATAGCTCTGAAGCACAGACCGAAATTGATTGTAGCCGGGGCCAGCTCCTATCCCCGAACCATCGACTTCAAGCGCTTCCGTGACATCTCGGATGCAGCAGGCGCTGTACTTCTAGCCGATATGGCGCACATAGCTGGGTTGGTGGCCACCAATTTACATCCTTCCCCAGTTCCCCATGCTGAGATAGTCACTTCATCCACTCACAAGACCCTACGCGGTCCGCGCAGTGGCTTCATCTTATGTAAACAGGGGTTGGCTGCAAGGATTGATTCCGCTGTCTTCCCCACGATGCAGGGGGGGCCGCTGATGCACGCCGTGGCTGCCAAGGCCGTAGCCTTTTTTGAAGCCACGCAGCCCGCTTTCACCAACTACCAGAAGGCGGTTCTAGAAAATGCTGCGGTTCTGGCCTCTGAGCTTCAGCAGCAGGGTCTGCGCCTAGTATCAGGAGGCACTGACAACCACCTCATCCTTGTTGACCTCACTCAAACTGGAATAGACGGCAAAGCTGCTCAGGAAGCCCTTGAAGCTGCCGACATTCTGGTAAACAGGAATGTCGTCCCCTTTGACCCCAGGCCACCACAAGTCAGCAGCGGCATCAGGCTTGGTACGCCAGCCGTCACCACCCAAGGCTTTGGCACCCAGGAAATGAAGCAAATCGCCTCTTCCATCACCAAGGTGCTCTCCAACGCCGACAACAAAAAGGTCCAAAAGGAAGTAAGTGAACAGGTGGCTTCCCTGTGTTGTCGCTTCCCCACCCCAGGAATAGACTGAAACTCACAAAAACCCCTCTCAACAAGAAACAACCTGCATCACACCACGATGCTTGCAGGCAATAGCCTCCATGCCAGAAGAGGATTGTTCCCTAACCGCGAGTCCGCCTCAAGAATCTTTTTGCTACCTAATAGCCCAATCCCCAGGCTATACTAAGCTTCGTTATGACGCCTGAAGTATGATTTTGTCATATAGAAAATCCAGCGCCAATGCAGAGTTATGTGCACAGCCAGCACAACCAGCAGAGCCACTGCCGCCCAATCATGGATATCAAGCCAGGTATGGCGGGTGAACAAAAACGTAGAAACTTCACCGTGTTCACCAGCGCCTCCTCTATAACCCCCTCCAGAGCCTCTGGGTAAAACAAGCCAGAGGATAAAGCCAGAGATGCCCTGAAACAGAAAAGCCAAACCCAGTGTAGCATCCATGATATAGTTCCTTGTCGTTTTCCTCATTAGACGGCGCCCTAAGGTATGGTTGGACACGCCGATTATTATACATGAAACGGCTCGGGCCAAGGCAGAGCCATGCCAGTGAAGTAGAAGAGCACGGCAACCTGATACCAATTGCACAAGCCTAAGCCTTCTTTCATAGTCCAGCTACGAAAGCTTTTTTACGAAAATTTTACATTGGTGCAAACCCAGGGCAACAATTCACCGTTATACTAATTGTAGACTTTGAAGTTAGCGCAGGGCTTGGACAAAGGGGCCCCAGGACAGCCCAAAGCTAGCTCTCAGTCAAACAGAAAGGAAAGGAGGCACAAGAAATGAAAGCAAAGACACTGAAGGGGATACTCGGCTTGGCGCTAGTGGCGCTGGTTCTCGTAACCAGCATGGGATTCGCCTCGGCGGTCTACGCTGAGGATGCCGAAGACAGCGCCAAGGCGAAAGGCGCTGGCACGCTCACCGCTCAGGGGGACGGCATAGCCCTGCTAGGCGGCAGAGGCACCGTCGAGGTTAGCGGCAACGGCATACTGTGGATCAAAGACTTGGCCAGCGATGCTGTCATCAAGGTGAGTGGACAGGGCGAGAAGGAGGAATTCCCCGATGGCTGGATCCAGTACGCAGGCTTCCACGGTAACGCCAGCGTGGAGGGAAGCAGGATTCGCGTTATTGTAGCTGGAGTAGACATCGACCTCTTTGCTGAAGGGCGCGGCCGAGTTCTCCTCTGGGGACACGGTACCTACCAAATCAATGGCCAATCAGGCCAGTGGGATGCCGAACGCCTTGGCACACGAGTGGGGATTGCCCCAACAGATACTTCCCTGACGCAGTAGCCAAAATCAGCAGCGATGGGAGCAGCCACGGCAAGCCAGGGTATAGCCCCTGGCTTGCCACCTTTCAACACACAGGTACAGCATAGCGCTCTAGGATATGCAGAGTTTTTTTGCAAAGATTTTACACGGATTTTACACAGGGGCAAAACCGACACAACAATCCATGCCTATACTGAGAATAGGCTGTAAAGTTGGCACCGCAACTGGGCGAACGGGCCAGCATAGCCTGTAGCCAACTCTCAGCCAGACAAAAAAAGAAGGAGGTCACACAGAAATGTGGAAAAGCCCAAAGTTTATTCTGGCCGCCATATTGGTTGCCGTCATGGTCATCGGTGGCACAGCAGGTGTAGTGCTCGCTCAGGACGAAGAGCAAAACCCTGCTTCCCAGGGTCCACGTGATGCTTTAACAACGCGCGTGGCTGAAATACTGGGTATCAGCCAACAAACGCTTGAAGATGCCTTCAAACAGGCCATCGGTGAATCGAGGCCTGAGAACCCACCGCAGCAGGGCCGGCGAGATGCCCTCACGGCACGAGTCGCCGAAAAACTGGGCATCGACCAGCAAGAGCTGGAAAATGTCACCAAGGAGGCCATCAGCGAACTCCGAACTGAAAATCTGGAGCGGCAGGATTGGCGAGATGCCCTCACGGCACGAGTCGCCGAAAAACTGGGCATCGACCAGCAAGAGCTGGAAAATGCCACCAAGGAGGCCGCCAGTGAACTGCGGGAAGAAGCTGCCGACAACAGGCTTCAGAAACTAGTAGATGAGGGTATATGGACCCAGGACCAAGCAGACGCCTACAACGCGTGGTTAGAAGCAAGGCCGGATGTCCCCAGGCTTGGCTCAAGAAGTCTTTCCCCGAATCAGCCGGGCAACTGGGGAACTGAGGGGCCTGGCAGGTTCCAAGGCAGGTTTGGCCCAACAGATGCTTCCTCAGCCGAATAGCCCAAGCCAAGAGTAAGGAAGCCGCGGCAAGCCAGGGATTCCCCTGGCTTGCTACCTTTCAACATATAGGCACAGCAAAGCGCTTTAAGATATAATGACAAAAAGCTAAGACCTCTCAGGATTCAACTATGAAGGGTGGGTCATGACAACTATCCTGGTCGTCGACGATGAGCCAAACATTCTAGAACTTGCCAAGCTCTACATTGAGCAAGAAGGCTATCGGGTAGAAGGAGTCGGCAATGGCAAGGACGCACTGTCAAGGTTGGACACCGCCAAGCCAGCTCTGGTTGTCCTCGACCTGATGCTACCTGACATCGACGGCTTTGAGGTATGCCGCCAGATACGAAAGAAAAGCGACGTCCCTATCCTGATGCTTACTGCCCGAAAGGAGGACGTCGACAAGATAGTGGGGCTTGAACTGGGAGCAGATGATTATCTAACGAAGCCCTTTAATCCCAGAGAGCTGGTAGCAAGAGTCAAGGCTATTCTTCGCCGCTATCAGTCCGGACTGAGACCCGGCCAAGCCCTACAAGTGGGCAATCTCTCCATAGACTCTGCCCGGCGCGAGGCAACCATTGACGAGGAACCGCTTAGATTACGCACCAAGGAGTTTGACCTGCTGGCCACCCTGGCTCAGAACGTCGGCATCGTCCTGACCAGAGAACAGCTCCTTGAAATGGTTTGGGGAACTGATTACTACGGAGAAACGCGAACAGTGGATATTCACATCAACCACGTGCGGGACAAAATAAGCGGGTCGAACGCTTCCATAGAAACAGTCCGAGGCATAGGGTACAAGATAGTATCGAAGACAAAGGCAGCCGGCAGTTGAGGTTCAAGTTCTTGTCACACTGAGAGGCCACTGCCACAAACAGAGGTTCCAGATGAGCCTGCGTACGCGCCTCATTCTCTCCTACATTTTGGTCATAGTCTTGTGTTTGAGCATAGTCGCTGCCGCTCTGCTAGTACTGCTCCAGGACTATCGCGACAGGCTAGCCATGGCGCGTCTGGCTGATATGTCAGTACCCGTATACGTCCAAGTCAGGGCTACAGCCTTGGGCCGAGTTTCCTTAAACCAGGCGTGGACGAATCTAGAAGAGCAGGCACAGGAGACCAACACCTACATCTTTCTGCTTGATACTCAAGGCAACGTCATCAAGTACGCCTCCCCTGAAGGAAGCTCCTCGGAATACGA
>JADHWZ010000023.1 GCA_016783225.1 Dehalococcoidia bacterium
AGGGCAACCTCCTGATTGATACCGGCTGGAACACTCCGGAAGCCTTCTCCGCGTTAGGGGAGTATCTGAAGGCCAACGGGTTTGACTTCTCCGACATCAGTCAAATCGTAATTACCCATCTGCATCCCGACCACTACGGACTGGCGGGCAGGATTAAGGAGCTTTCCGGCGCCACGCTGGCTCTCAGTGAAATCGAGGCCCGTTTGCTTGACCGACGATACGTGAACATGTCCATTCTACTGGAGGAGGTATCACACCTGCTCCGGGCCCACGGAACGCCTCAAAGTGAGTTATCCCAGCTCAGCCAAGCCTCTATGCCAGCGCGGCAGTTCGTAGTACCGGCGAAGCCGGACACGAAACTGAAAGCGGGACAAAAGGTCTCCATGGACCCTTTTGAGTTTAAGGTCTTATTAACCCCGGGCCATTCACCGGGGCATATCTGCCTCTATGAGCCAAACCGGAGATTCCTGTTCACCGGAGACCATATCCTGCCGGACATCACCCCGAATGTCGGCCTCCACCCTCAGTCGGGGGCAAACCCTCTAGGTGATTACATCAACTCCCTGAAATCGCTCACGGAGCTGGAGGTCAGTTTCGTCTTTCCGGGGCATGGCTCCGTCTTCAACGGGCTGGGGCAAAGGATTGACGCGTTGCTCCGCCATCATCAACAGAGAATGACGGACATACTGAACGTCATACGAGATGACCCGAAGACCGCCTATCAAATCGCCACGGAGATTCCCTGGGTTCCTGATGAGGGCGGCATCAACTTCCAGGACCTGCCTCCACTGGACAGGCGACTGGCTGTGCTGGAAACCTTGGCCCATCTCCAGCTTCTGGCAACTGAAGGTAAGGCAATGGAAATAGTGAGGAACCGCATCAGCCTTTATCGGGCTACAAGCTGCGGATGAGGGTAAATTCAAAGTACTAATTCCTAAACCCTAGAGAAACGGACATGGGCAGATGCCCACCAGCGAATGATGAAAGCAGGGGTAGCCTAGAGCAACCGCTCTAGGCATGATTGGAGCCGATGCTCCAATCTACCCGGGCCGGAGTACGACAATCTATTTTCAGAGCAAATTCAAATGGCCGAAGAGAAAAACCAAAACGCCGCGACACGACAAAACGGGTTGCGGTCATCTCGCCTTGGCGCTCGCGCGCCTGGATTTCGGGACCGTCTGGAGCCAATGATGTGGCCGGAGGACGGTTGAGGGAGCAATGGACGAGCTAAAGAAGAAGGTAAGACGCCTCAAGGTCAAGTACAAGTCCTATCCCCAGAAAGAGCTGCTCGTCACCATGCCCAATCCATATCCCGACAGGGAGTACGAGGAGGAAATCGTCTCCAGCGAGTTTACCGCCCTGTGTCCGCTCAATCCGGGACAACCCGACTACGCCACGCTGACCATAAGCTACGTCCCTGACCAGGAGATAATCGAACTGAAGTCGCTCAAGTTCTACCTGACAAGCTACAGAATGGTCGAGACGTTCTATGAGGAGACTACCAACCGGATACTCGACGACCTGGTCAATGCCGTGAAGCCCAGAAGGATGGAGGTCGTGGCGGAGTGGAACATAAGAGGAGGAATTGGGACCAAGGTGAGAGCAAGTTTCAACAAAGGTTAGATGGTGATAATCAAAACAAGGGGGTGGCAGAAATGGCAGCTAAAATAGGAATCAATGGGTTCGGCCGGATTGGCAGGCTAGCCTTCAGGGCGATAAGCCAGCACTACAGAGACAAACTCGAGATAGCTGTGGTCAACGACCTTACCGATGCGCCGACCAATGCCCATCTTCTCAAGTACGACAGCACCTACGGCATCTATCCGGGAGAAGTGAAGGCAAGAGACGATGCCATAGTCGTTGACGGCAGGGAGACAAAGGTCCTCGCCGAGCGTGACCCGGGCAAGATTCCGTGGAAGGATTACGGGGTGGAGGTAGTAATCGAGTCCACCGGCCTTTTCACCGACGCCACCAAGGCGGCGGCGCACCTCCAGGGAGGGGCCAAGAAGGTCATCATCTCGGCGCCGGCCAAGAACCAGGACCTGACGGTTGTTATGGGTGTTAACGAGGGCAAATACGACCCGGCAAAGCACCGCATTATTTCCAACGCATCGTGCACCACCAACTGTATCGCCCCGGTGGTCAAGGTCCTACAGGACAGCTTTGGCGTAAGCAAGGGGTTGCTATCTACTATTCATGCTTATACCAACGACCAGAGGCTCCAAGACATGTTCCATAAGGACCTCCGCCGGGCACGGGCAGCAGCCATAAACATCGTGCCCACAACCACGGGAGCTGCTAGAGCCGTAGCCGAGGTCATCCCGGAGGTGCAGGGGAAGCTTCACGGAGTTGCCTTCAGGGTACCGGTGATCACTGTTTCACTGTGCGACTTTGTGGCTGATCTGGACAGCCAGGTGACCGCCGAGCAGGTCAACCAGGCTTTCCAGGCTGCGGCTCAGGGCCAACTCAAGGGGATTCTCGAGTACTGCGACGAGCCGCTAGTGAGCACAGACTTCAGAGGCAATCCAGCCAGCTCCATCTTCGACGCCATGAGCACCATGGTTATCGGCGGCAACATGGTGAAAGTGCTGGCCTGGTATGACAACGAGTGGGGCTATAGCTGCCGCCTCGGTGACCTGATTGTCTACATCCTTGGCAAAGGTCTATAGAGCAGCGCTCATCACTGTCCAGGAGATGACTGCGTGGCGCTCCCCTGTTTCTCTCCGGGCTTGCTCCAATTCACGCCTGCAGCAGAAATGAGTGTCGGCCTACGAGACGGGAGCGCTCATAGAAGAGGTACAGACATGCTGAAAGAGACTATGACCCCGCAGGAGAGGGTTCAGGCGGCCATCAATCTCGAGGTACCCGACCGGGTGCCGGTTCTGCCTCTGCAGACGTTCTTCTTTGCCTGCCGCCATAAAGGACTGGATGGATATGAAATGGTCAAGCACAGGGAAAGGGCACGGCAAGCCCACATGGAAGTCTATGATGAGCTTGGTGGCTTCGACGGGCAGGTGGTGCCTGGAATCAGCTATATATTCCCACGCAGGCTATCCGGGATAGTAAGGGAACCGCTCTACAAAGTCCCCGGGATTGACCTGCCCAGGGATTCCGTCATCCAGTGTGATGAGGCTGAGATTCTGCAGCCGGAAGACTACGACCTGATTGCCGATTTGGGGTGGAGAGCGTTTGCGGAGAAATACTACGGCAAATTCAACCCTCGAAGCCCTTCCGAAATCCTGTCGTGGGGTGACAGGCAGACAGCCAGCTACATAGATGATATCAAGGCATGGAATGAGCACGGCGTCCCTGTTTACCAGGGCGGAGAGGTTTTCTCCCCTCTGATGTTTTTCTCGATGTTCAGGACGCTTCAGAAGTTCACCCTGGACCTTCACCGCATCCCGGACAGGATTGCATCTGCCATGGACGCCGTAGTTGATGACTTCATCCAGGACGGCATTGACCAGATGAAGCTCACCGGCTGCCCGTGGGTCATGCTGGTGCTTGAGCGCGGCGGTGGCTTCTACTACCCGCTTCGGATTTTCGAGCGCTTTGAGTGGCCGTACATGAAGAAGATGGCTGAGGCATGGGTCGAGGCGGGAATAACACCGTTGCTGCACTTCGACCAGGACTGGACACTAAATCTCCCCTACTTCAAGGACTTGCCGAAGGGCTGCATATGTGAGTTTGATAGCTGCACGGATATCTTCAAAGCGAAGGAGATACTCGGCGCTAGCCACTGCATAATGGGCGACGTGCGGGCGACGTTGCAAACGCTTGGAACACCCGATGAAGTGGAAGGGTACTGCACAAGGTTGATTGACGTGGTGGGGAAAGGGGGCGGGTTCATTCTGAGCACCGGCTGCTACGTTCCAGTCGACGCCAAGTTCGAGAACGTGAAGGCCATGATTGACTGCGCCAAGACTCATGCCCCTGCAGGTTGACTTGAGCACGCGCCCTAACGTTCCAGGAATTGAGTCTCATGGCAATTGGGCTTGTCCTCAAGGCTGAGCTTTATAACCCAGCATAAACCCGCGAAAGAGGTGTCACAGGTAGGGGTTTGAGCCAGGGTATCCTGCTTTGGCTGAGTGTATAATCAGGGCATATGCCCAGTGGTGATTGAACGGAACAGGAGGTTGCGATGACATGCTGGCTGGATGTATTCACTCCCAAATCATGGGAGGAATTTAACAAAGCTGGAGCTAGAGTCTCGGGCTTCCCTGAGCGGCGATGGGGCAGGTGGGACAAGTCGCCGGCACCCCGGGCGAAAGAGCTGTCAGGCAGAGTAGTCATGCGCAGACCACGCCAGGAGAATTTGACAGGCGCGACCTGAAGTGCTATCCTACAGTCAGCTAGTGGGAAAGTGAGAAAGTAGGAGCCGAACGATGGCGGAACTAGTTCAAGTTCGCAAGAAAGCCCAGCTTACGCTGCCTCAATCCGTACGCCGGGAGTTGGGGATTGAGGAAGGCGATTTCCTTGACGTGAGAGTTCAGGATGGCGCAGTAGTGCTCAAGGTGAAGAAGCTGGTAGACAAGGAACAGGCGTGGTTCTGGACCAAGCGCTGGCAGCAGGGCGAAAGGGAAGCCGAAGAGGATGTCAGCTCCGGGCATGTCCATCGCTTTGATAGTGCCAGCAAAGCTGTAGATTACCTTCACCGGAGGGCTCAGGATAATTCAACCGGGCCTTCCAGGCATGCTGACTGATGCCCATAGAGCTTACCGAGCGCTTTGTCAGACAGTATACGCAGTTCCCCACGGCAATACGGCGCAAGACGGACAAGGCACTTCGTCTTCTCGACACCGACTATCGGCACCCGGGACTTCGTAGCCACCCGGTAGAGAGCGCGCCAGGGATCTTCGAGGCCTACGTTGATAGCAAGTATCGAATGACCTTCGAGCGGCGCGGAGATACCTTCGTAATGCGCAACGTAGATAACCACGACGAGTGCCTGAAGAACCCCTAGGAATCCGGAGCAGGCTGGCACCCCCTGGCGGTGAACTGGGCGCGATACACTGGGAGTCGATCGAGATCATGGGTGACAGGCTCGACAACCTACGCGTCGAGTGGTCGCCCGCCGCGCTTCCCATTTCTGCGCGTAGATTCGAGCATCTTGCGGATACCCTCTCTGCGGGTCCAGACGAGCCCTTCAACATTCGGTTCATGGCCCCGTGCGGCGAAATACCGTGTAGAAGACGTACAGGGCCGGTTTTCATCCGGAAATCGGGATTCCTGTTTCCTTCGCCTAGAGGTAATCAGGGCGAACACAACCAGGTGCTCTCTCGGTAAGAAACTGCTACAATAACGGCGATGAAGAGCACATTCTCTGTTCTGCTGTCCGCGGCACTACTGCTCAGTCTCGCAGGTTGTGGCGACAGCAAACCGGCAGTCACAGGCAAAGATGATACGGTAGAAGATGCGGCTGTACCGCAGCAGGTCGCGGTTGAGCCGGCAGTACCCAGCACGGTCGAGTCCAGCCCGGATGGAACGGCTGAATCCAGTCCAGACGGGTATGAACTGCTGTTCACCCACGGGATTCTACATGAAATAGAGATTGCTATTACGCAGGAAGAATGGGACGGCCTTGTTAAAGACATGAGGGATTATGCCATGACAGATAGGTTGGGCAAGGGGCTGACCGGCAATTATCGAAAAGCGACATTCATCTATAAGGGCCCTGCTGGTGATACCACAATTGAGGAGGTAGGATTCAGGACAAAGGGACACTGGACCCGACCCATCCCTGAAGACTACAGTGGTAATCTTCACAGGGCGAGTTTCAAGGTGAAATTCAATAAAAGATTTGACCAGGAAGAGTTCACAGCCGAGTATGAAGCAAGAACAGACAGGCGGTTTTGCAGGTTGAGAGCACTGGTTTTCAGGTTGAATCTGCAGGACGTTAACTGGGATACCTCACAGATAAGAGAGCTATACTGCTACGACCTGGTAAACAGGGCAGGGGTATATACTTCAAAGACGGGTTCGGCGACGCTGACGATTACTATTGATGGGACTAAACACTACTTCGGTGTCTACACGATCATAGAGCCGATCGACAAGTCATTCCTGACAAAAAGATACGGCACGAACGGAAATGACGGAAACCTATATAAGTGTCTGTGGGGAGATTCAGGGCCGGCAAGTCTGCAACCTATAGATGAACTTGCGATTCCCAACCCAATCTCCTCGGACGAAAGGATTATCGGAGTAAAAGACTGGCGAACGCACTACAGACCCACCTACGATTTGCAAACGAATGAAGGCCAGGCAGACCACACTGAGCTGTTGAGTTTCATAGATAACCTCAATACCCTCAGCGGTGCTGAGCTGAAAGACTACCTGGACGCCAATTTTGAGATAGACCGTTTCTTAAGATACCAGGCAATGAATATGCTTATCGGGAGATGGGATGACTACTGGGCAATGGGTAACAACTACTGCCTGTATTTCAATAATGATGGCAAGATTGAGTTTATTCCGTCCGATTATGACATGGCACTTGGGGGAGGATATCAACTGTTTGATGTTGCGTCTGTCGGAATCTATGAATGGGGAAACCATACCAGGCAGTTCCTGGAAACCACCTTTCCTACAATACCTAGTTCCTGGTTGGATGCCTACTACGATGACTATCATTCTCCCCTCGTTGAGAAGATATTCGAGATAGATGAATATAGGGCTACATATGAACGGTATCTGCAGGACTTCATCACTCCTTCAAACAGGTTGTTTGTCTATAGCGACTATGAACAGAAATATGAGTTGCTGCATTCTCTGTACTCTCCGCATCTTGACAACGACATGGATGAAGGAGAAGAGATGAGTAATGATTACAGCGCAACAAAATCTTCTTTTCGTGGAGCGAAGTTCACAAATCGTGGAAGTGTAAGAGAGTACTTCCACAATAAGACCAAATCCATAATTGACCGGCTCGGGCTGAACGAAGAGGACTATGATCTACCTCTCCTCAAATGAGTCACTGCGCCAGGACATAATTGAAGATGGCAGCGACTGACACGCGAATAGACGGGGCCTCCCCTGCCGGCGTTGCATCGCCGCCGAGGTTTGAGCGTAAGTTCTTCGTAGTACCCAGGAATATTGGCTTTGCCCACGCTCTGCTGCGGCAGGTCTGCCGCCCAGACAGAGAGTACCCTGAAGGCCAGGTCAACAGCCTGTACTTCGATACTCCTGACCTTGACCAGTATATGAGGTCAGCATCGGGTGAGTTCAGGAAGGACAAGGTCCGGATTCGCTGGTACGGCGAGCCTGTAAATCATCAAGGAATGGCCCCCGTGTTCCTGGAACTGAAGTCCCGTCAGGGGTTTGCCAGCAGCAAGCAGCGCCAGAGGTTGCTGGTACCAGCAGAGCACCTCGAACTGGGTCGTCTGGGCACCGGGATTGCGGACGGAACCACGCTCATCGAAACGTTAGCCCGATTTGGTCATTTCCCTTCAGATCCACTGCAGCCAATCATCATCGTATCGTACTGGCGCTACAGGTTCAACGAGATGTTGACCGGGATGCGCGTGTCGTTTGACTGCAACATCGGCTCCTCGGTCGTGGCTCCGGGACTGGGCTACGGAGAACGGGAACTACGGCTACGAGGAGGAGTCATTGAGGTAAAGGGTCCAACACTGGAACTACCGATGGCTCTCAGACGCATCGGGCTGCTAGATACAGACTGGAGCAGATTCTCGAAGTACGGCTATTGTATTGAATCACACTTGTCACATCCGGGCACCGTGGCCCGGCTATGGCCCTCGGGAAGAATGGGTGGCCCCTAGCTAGAAAGGAGAATAGACTTTGGTGGACGAATTCATAACGTTTATAGAAGGTCTTCAATCACCGGTGGGACTCCCAGAGGCTGTTGTTGCCATCGGGTTTTCGCTGATAGCTTCCATAGTCACTTACCTGATGTATCAGTTGTTCTATGGATCAAGGCACATCGGGGCTGGGGTGCACCGCACCTTCATCATCGGGGGACCGGCCATCACAGCGCTCTTCCTGGGTATCCAGACTTCCATCCCGCTCGGCCTGGGACTCCTGGGTGCGCTTTCCTTTGTTCGTTTTCGAACACCTGTAAAAGATCCTGCGGAAATCGGCTTTCTCCTTCTGCTAATCGCTGCTTCAATTGGTGCGGCAACCAATAACTTCCTGGTAACAGCCATTCTGTTTGCGGTTGTATTTGTGTCTTTAGGTATCCAGTGGTTGACTCGAAACCGATTTACATTATTTGGTAGGAGCCACCTCATGATCTCGGTAGACCAGCCCTCTTTTCAGAACCTGGAGGCAAAGCTCTCCGCGTTTCTCGAAGAGCGGCTGCGCGGCCTAAGATTGGAGACCATGTCTGTTCTGGAGAATCGCGTTAGCCTCCACTACCAGTACCGACGCCAAACGCGTTTCGACTGGACGGCCTTCACCACTGAGCTTAATCAGCTTGCCGGTCCGGCGAAGCTCGAGGTATTCATTGGATAGCGACAGCGTCGGCACCAACGCACAAATGAAGAAAGGTCGCTGAAGCGGCGGGTTGATTTGGCACCAAAGAAGCTCGAGAAATGGCGCCAAGCCTTAACTGGGAACCAAGCAGCTATCGCTACCTGGGGGCCAGGGATTCCTTCACAATTTGTGAAATATCCTTAACGACCAGCTTGTCGTCCAGGTCTTCCGCCTTTATGGCATCGGTGAACATTGTCAGACAACTGGGACAGGCAACTGCGAGAACCTCGGCCCCGGTGTCGTGAGCTTCTCTAACTCTGACTCTGCTGGGACTGTCCTTGCCTCCTGCCAGGAGGTCCATGATGAAGTTACCGCTTCCGCCACCGCAGCAGAAAGAATTCTCTCTGTTTCTTTCCATCTCTACGAGTTCGATTCCCGGGATGCTCTGCAAGATCTGCCTCGGTTCATCATATATCTGGTTATACCTGCCAAGAAAACAGGGGTCCTGATAGGTGACCTTGGCCTTGTTATTGGCGAGTCTTATCTTGTTCTCCTTAATCAAGCCGTACAGGAGTTGCGTGTAATGATAGACCGTGTAGTGGTACTCAGTGAAGTCTGCGCCGAACTGATGATAGTTGTTCTTCATCACATTATAGGCATGCGGTGACAGCGTGACTATGTTTCTTACACTGAGCTCCTTGAACTGCTGGTTGTTCTTCTCAGCCAGTGTTTGAAACAGGCCCATCTCACCAAGCATATAGACCTCGTTGCCACAGCATTCTTCTTCGTTACCCAGAATTCCGAAGGATACTCCGGCGGCACTCAATACGCCAGCAAGGCTCTTGGCCATTCTCTGTCCGTTTTCGTCATATGAGCCAAGGCACCCCACGTAGAAAAGGTATTCGTCACCGGGCTCATATTTCTTTGTGCCATCAGCCCAGGCAGCCCTATCACTCCTGAGCAATTTCAAGGGATTGCCATATCCGTGGACAGCTTCGAAAAAGCGCGCTACCTGCGGTGGTATCCTGCCCTTCTCCACCATGTCGCTCCTGGCTCCTACTATCCAGTCAACAATGTCGGTGGAGAACTTCATAGGACATTGTTCCACGCAGTTCTTGCACGTTGTGCAGGCGTATAGGATGTTGGCCAGGTGTTCTGACCACTCGATTTCATTCTTCAACCATGCGTAAGTGAGCCACAACCGTCCACCGGTGGAATAACTGTCGAAACGGAACCTTCTGTAAGAAGGACAATTCAAGCTTGAATAATCAGTGGGGAACTTACAATACCCGCACCTGAAGCACCTGTGGATTTGGCTAGCATAGTCCTGTATCATTTCGCCTCCCAATTTCCTGGATTCATGATTCCGTTAGGGTCCAGGAGCTGTTTTATCTTTCCCAGGAGCTTTAGCGTATTCGGGTCCATCCTTTCCATGACCATTCTCTGTTCGTTTATGTTTGGCTTCCAAATGACGCCCCCTTCGTCCAGAGCGAACTCGGCCGCTTCATCCAAGGCTGTCTTGGCCCTATTCATTGTATCGGGATCGGCGCGATTGAATGTATAGGAGAAGGAAAACATCATCGAATGCCCGCCATCGATGACGCGTGCTGCGGAAGAGTAAAAGAGATTGTACTTCCCCGCCAGCTCTTCCAGTTTCTTAACATACTGTGGATATTTCTCAATAGGAGCAATCGGCCCGCTATATTCGAAGCCACCCCCTTTGCTCACATCAGCAAACCTGGTTGTATCCTTTGACGGCATAGCCAACAAGGCAGGCTTCATGTACGGCGAGACACTCATGAAACCGCCATCCCTGCTGTCAAAATACTCCCTGAGCGTATCCCATGCCATCTTTCTCTTGAACTCAAGCTCTTCATCCGTGTCACCGGTCATATATACCAGCATATTGAAAACGCCTTTGAACCTCAGCGGCATTGGCGCACAGGACACAACTATGTCCTCCATCATCTCGGTGTGGCCAAGTTTGCGTATGACGTCCGGAACCAGCTCTGCTCTATCCGTTATATACATCATGACATCTCTCATCTTCTTGCACGGATAAAGCTTCATACCCAGTCTGGTTATGACGCCCGTGGTGCCAAACCACCCCAGGAAAAGCCCGGACAAATCGGGCATCGGAGGTCCTTTCGAAAACCAGTATGAAGACACAGCACATGAGCCAATTCGGCAGACCTCGCCCGTTGGCAACACAACCTCCAGCCCGCTGACCATGTCAGAATTGAAGCCTCGTTGTTGTGTCAAGCGCCCCTGCCCGTGTATCACCGCGTTGGCTACCACGGTTGCTATCGGTGGTGAGTCAGGTATGCTATGTCTCAGGTGGGGATAATTCTTTTGCAGGTGGCTTTTCAGTGCAGCATGCGTTGCGCCACCCTCAACGATGACATATCTGGCTGGCTCGTTGACTTCTATCCCTTCCATCCTCTTCATGTCCAGCACAATTCCACCTATCTGAGGAATGACCAGGCCTGTCAATGACAGGCCAGCGCCCTTGGGGACTACGGCCACTTTCTCCTTGTTTGCCAGCCTTACTATCTCCTGTACCTCCTCAGTTGTCCTGGGCATCACCACGTAATCTGGCTCATGCGGCGGCATCAACCCGGGGTCTCGGCCGTAAAAGTAACGCTCTTCCGCCTGGTTTGAAACGTAATCTTTGCCGACTATTGACTGCAGAGCTTCATATATGTCACTCATACTATCATACCTCCAACGCTGGTTCCGGTGGCATCAGCGCCTGTTCTTCGCCTATTGCCAGTTTACACAGGTCAATCATATGGATTGGCTTGATCCCAGTCTTGACGACTTTCTCAACCATGGAATCCCAACAAGCCGGGCAGTTAAATACGCAGTATTCGACTCCAGCCTTGAGCATGTCGTCCAAGTTCCTCTTCTGCACATCATCTGCCAGCTCAGGGCCTTTTGACATCCTGATAGTCTCGGCACAGCACAGAGCATTCTCATGGTCATACTCCCGCTTCACTCTGTCAGCACCAATCAGGCCGAATATGTCATCCACAAAGTGGTCCGTTTCCGGGATAAGGCGAGCTGAGCAATTTCGGAAGTAGGCCACTTTGACATTCAGCGGCTGTATTTCGTCTTTCAGTTGCTTCAGCTTATCGTATAGATATTCGTAGTAATGGATGGGCTTAAACGGTATTTCGATGCCGTAGGCTGGCGCCAGCGAGGTGAAGGTGCCATAACACTCGTCGTGGAGACATATGAGTTCCTTGATTCCTTGTTTGGCGATGTTCTCAATTATCTTGGGAAGCCTGTCTTTTATCACCGACATTCTGGCGAAATGCAAGTACATGGCGTTGCAGAAGAACTCCTGACCAAAGATCGAAGACCAGGCAATCTCCTCAAAAAGCTTCCCACCGGCCAAAAGACTAAATTGCGGAAGGAAGCAAAACGACATCGCCTTCTCCTCGACCTTACCCACCGTGAACCTCCCTACCGGTTGGCACTGGTTAATCGACATGGTGGTGATAGGCCTGGGCGCAGGCAGTATACCCTTTTCTTCCTGGCGTTCCACGATTAAGTAGAACGGGTGGTTGCCGAAAGGACAATACTCCTCGCACGAGTAGCATGTTACGCAGTCGTGCAGTACAACAGAATCTTCCCCGTTGATTACCTTCTGCCATTCTATTTTTGCCTTGTCCCTGTCGAAATCCATATACTGGCACTTGACAAGGCAGCTAACCGCTTTACAGTCTGCGCATTTTGTTTTGTCAAACTTCAGTTCAAGCATATCAGACGTCCCCCTTCGTCATGGTATTATCCTGCTAAACATTTCCCGAGTCAATAGGCACCACCAGAAATGTAAACCTTTTCCCTTAGCGATTCGTTTCTAATATAATAGACACCAGATAGACAGAGGTCGTCTGGTGTCAAGTGAAGAGAACTTAGTCCGTCAGGCGGTAGATGGTAACCAACAAGCATTTACACAGCTCTATGATGAGCATTTCGACAGGATATATCGCTACATATATTTCAGGGTAACTAGTCAAGCTGAGGCGGAAGATTTAACGCAGGAGGTATTTCTGAAAGCTCTACAGGCAATCGGCTCTTACAAGTGGCGTGATCTGCCCTTCGCTGCGTGGCTGTTTCGTATTGCTCACAATCAGGTAATTGACCATCTGAGGAAACGGTCGAAGCAGAAGAAGGCACCTCTGGAGGAAGCTGCTGCGGTCAGTATGGAAGACCCGGTGGCCATGACCGAGCATAAGTCTGAAATCGAGGAGTTGACCAGCGCTGTGAAGGAGCTGCCTTCAGCCCAGCAAGAGGTGATTTCGCTTCGCTTCATCTCCGGGCTGCCTATCGCGGAGGTCGCCAAAACCCTGGGCAAGAGCGAAGGCACGGTGAAGGCTTTACAGTTTAACGGCACGGTATCACTGAGGAGAATCCTCGCGGGAAAAGGGAATGGGTAAGAAACTAGACAACATCTTCAACGAATGCCTGGAGCGGATCCTTCAAGGCGAGAGCATTGAGAGTTGCCTTGAAAGCTATCCCAAGGAGGCAGCTGAGCTTGAGCCGCTGCTCAGGACAGCCTTAGGCTTTAGCTGGAGGGCTTCGTCCGTTCAGGCACGTCCTGAATTCAAAGCCCAGACCCGCCTTCGCCTCAAGGGGGCACAGCTTTATGCCAAGCAGCAAAGGCAGCCAGAAGGGCATGGGTTCTTTGCTTGGCAGCGAGGATGGGCATTCGCTTTGACCGCCGTTCTTGTCATCCTGTTCACCGGTGCCAGCACCGTGGCTGCCTCCTCGGACGCCTTGCCTGACGAACCCCTCTATCCGGTGAAGCTAGCCACGGAACAGACTCGACTGGCTTTTGCTTTCTCTGATTCAAGCAAAGCTAGAGTCCATACCCGGTTAGCCGAGAATAGGGCGTTGGAAATCGCAGCCATGGCACATGAAGGAAAGACCGAGCAGGCCGCCATCGTAACAGAGAGGCTAGCTCAGCACTTGGAGGCAGCCAACTATGCAATCCAGAAGGTAGAGACGACCGAGGTCGAGGCTCCGCGGTTCACCGCTGTTCCCGAAGAAGCAGCCCCAGAGCCTGAACCGGCGGCAGCCCCTGAACCAGAGGAAACAGCCCCAGCAGCCGAGCCAGAGGAAGCTGCTCCGGCACCCGAACCAGCGATGACCCCTGAACCAGACGCTGCTGCAGGCGGAAAGGCTGGGCAGCTAAGGCAATCGCTGGGGCAAAGCACTTCCAGGAGCTTGGTAGCCCTGCAAACCGCCCTGGAGCAGGCACCAGACGAAGCCAAACCCGCCTTGCGCCGAGCAATTGAAACAATAACAGAGAAGAGCGACAAGAAGCCAAAACCGGTGCCCAGCGCTGAGGATGAGGACAAGGACACGGGCAGGGGGAACGGCGACAAGGACGAAGACAAGGGCAAGGGGAACAACAAAGGCAACGGCGGAGGATAAGGGTAACGCTAAGGCCAATCACGAGCACGAGCATGATGAGGATTAGGGGAAGAGGACCAAGCCAGCCGGTCTAGACCCAAGCGAAATCAGGCTCCTTCCCAAGCGATGTAAGACAACAACCGTTCAAAAGATAGGACTGCCATTCAATGAACGCTAAACCCCCGCTAATTGTTTCGTTTACAGAAGCTGGAAACCCAAGGGCGGGGCTGGCTCGAGAGTAGCTCTGTGAGCTTAAGGAGGCAAAATGAAGATTCTGAAACTCCTCATGACAGTTCTCGTGACCGTAGCTGTCTCGGTCAGCGGTTGTGCAGTGCCACCCGCACCTGCGCCGCAGGCTCTGACACTCCCACCGGCCAGCCAGCTGTCCAACCCAAAGCTGGCCCTGGCGTCGGCTTACCAGCCTACTTCGGTCAGCTTCACTCCAGGTAGCTTGCTGTATCCCTTGCCCCTGGACTCGAATCAGGTGGCCAACTCAAGCCAGATAAGAGGCGAGTTCAGGCTGAACTCAGGGCAAGAGGCCCTGCTCGACAGCAATGGCTTTGTGGTTATCCCCTGGGGCGGCGATGACGTGGTCGAACCGTACAAGACTCTCAAGCAGAAGGAAATCCCGATCTTTGTCACCACCGATACCCTGCTTCACCTGTATCATATCCAGTTCAACGAGATTCTGACGCGAATCGAGGAGGAAGAGTTCTTCGGCCAGCTTATTGATATGAGCCTGGCAATGCTTGAAAGAGCGGAGGCCGACTACGCAGCCTTCACCGACCCAGAGCTGAAGGAGGCTGCCAGGAGAAACGTCGCCTATTATGCCGTGGCCCTGAAGCTGCTTGAGACGCCTTCGAGGAAGATAGACTTCCGCATCCCCAGCTATGTGAAAAGAGAGGTCAAACAGGAAATAGAGAATGTGGAAGCGCACCAGGGCTTCAAGCCGAGCGCTATTTTCAACTCACCCGACTCCGAGAATGTGTACCAGGAGGACTATTCCCAGTACGTCCCCAGAGGTCATTACACCAGGAGCGATACTCTGAAGAGCTTCTTCAAGGCCATGATGTGGTATGGCAGGATGGCTTTTCTGTTGAGGGGTGGAGTCGACGCGCTGATAGCCGAAGAGGATGCCGACATCGCTACCATTCAGGCATCTCTGATTTCGGCTGAGCTTCCCGGTGTTACGGCAGGCCAGAGTACCGCCAAGGATATCTGGGACAGGATATACTCGGTCACCTCGTTCTTTGTCGGCACCGCCGATGACCTGACGCCTTACGAATACCTGACCGCGCTGCAGAAGGTGTTCGGGCTGGAATTTGCCCCCAACGAGCTTGCCGACGAAGCCAAGCTTCTTGAACTCAAAGCCGAGCTGGCCCAGATGAGAAACCCTGAAATCTACGGCGGCTCAGGAATCTGTGAAATATTCCCTCCTGTAACCAAAGAAAAGCTCTACGAGTGTTTGGCCAAGACTAAAGGCATGAGGTTCATGGGGCAGAGGTTCGTCCCCGATTCCTACATGTTCCAGAACCTGGTGTCGCCGGCGGTGGGCATGTATGTCGGCGACGGTGAACCGTTCACTATGAAGATGACTGATCTGGGACCGGCCAGGTGCTTCCCCAGAGGCCTCGATGTCATGGCAGTCCTGGACTCAAACAGGGCCTACGAGATACTGAGGCAAGAAGGAGATACCGAGTATCAGGGTGAGGATACCAGCTACGATCAGCAGCTCGCAGAACTTAGAAGCGAGTTCGCTGCCTTCACCGAGGAGGACTGGCACCGCAACCTCTACTGGTCCTGGCTCTACGCGCTGAAGCCATTACTTGAGGAATATGGCGAAGGGTATCCAACATTCATGCAGACCGAAGCCTGGCAGGACAAAGAGCTCAATACCGCTCTGGCCTCGTGGACCGAGCTCAGGCATGATACCATACTCTATGCCAAGCAAAGCTATACTCCCACTTTGTCAATGGCGCCACCACCCCCAAAGCCGGTGGTAGGCTACATCGAGCCAGTCCCCGAGTTCTACGCTCGACTGCTTGACCTCACCAAGATGACAAGACAGGGGCTATCTCAGCTTGGCGCTCTGAGCCAGGAGGAGGATGGACGGCTGGCAAGCCTGGAGGCTGTTCTGGGTAGGTCACTCCGCATCGCCGTTAGCGAGCTTGAAGGCGCTGAGCTGACCGAGGACGATTACGAGTTCATCAGGGACTTCGGCAACAGCCTGGAGAGTGTGATCTGCGGCGTGGAGGCCGAGGGCAAGGAAACGACCATAGTAGCTGATGTCCACACGGATACCAACCCGCCGCAGGAGGTGCTGGAGGAGGGGGTGGGCTACGTTGACCTCATCCTGGTAGCTTACAAGGTGCCCGACG
>JADHWZ010000024.1 GCA_016783225.1 Dehalococcoidia bacterium
TGGAGCGTCCCGACATGATGGCCAACACGACTGCACCCACGATGAAAGCGAGATTGATTCTCTTACCCCGATTGTCTCGAGGATCAGTCAGGCTGTGCAGGGCCTTGATAAAAGATGCGGCTTTCTCTGGATCATGCGCCTGTTGTGACAGTGATTTGCGGGACATCTGCTACCTCCAACTGGCATTGATTGTCCCGTTCAGTATACCCAACTGCGGCTACTTTGCAAACTGAGGTTTTATGAGAAAGCCGTGGTGGATCTATGAGTTTGAAGTATATGAAGCACCGCTCGAAATCGAGGTGCCGGTAGACATCAAGCCTCAGTCCTGCCCGAACCCCCTGAACGTGAAGAGCAGGGGCATGCTACCCGTTGCAATTCTGGGTACGGACAACTTTGACGTCACCCGGGTTGACCCGGGGTCGGTGCTACTGGATGGGGTTTCCCCGCTACGCTGGGACCTGGAGGACGTGGCAACATCCTTCGAGCCCTTTATCGGCAAGGAGGGTTGCTCGGACTGCACCGAGGAGGGACCCGACGGCTACCTGGACCTCACACTCAAGTTTAGCACCCAGGATGTTGTTGACGCCCTTGGCGATGTCTCAGATGGGGATTGCCTGGTGTTAACGCTCATCGGCAACCTGAAGGAGGAATTCGACGGCACGCCCATCGTGGGTGAGGACGTGGTGGTCATCCTCAAGAAGGGGAAGAACTAGGCGCCAATAGGCCGAGGGCTGCGCTCTTCTCTTGGTAGGGCGCAGCCCTTCTTTCACCTGCCTTCGGCAACCTCGGAAACGATGTCACGCAAATGGCTTAAATAGAAAAAGAGGGAGCAGTGTGGCCATCCATCCCTTGGCCTTGGCGGGATGGGGGCTGGATAGTCAGACGAGCGCACCAGCGGGTATTTGCGTGCCTGCCGGCTTACTGCTCCTCCTTGTCTGCATTTTACCAAAGTTTGCCACGCCTGCAAAGTCAAAGGTAAAGGAGGGTAGCCTATGGAAGCTACAGTTTTATCAGCCCGACGCTTGTAGAAATCTGCAAAGGAGGCAGAGAAATGGCCGTCAAATCGTTGTTTGATTCGCTAAGTAACAACACACGAAAGTCCGCAAAGGAGGGAAAGGGTAAAATGAGAAAGGCAATGGCATACGGAATGGCTGCTGTCATGGTACTGATGGCTTTTGCCATCATATTGCCGGCGGCTGCTGCTGATGGCAGCAGTATTACTGGCGCTGTGACACTAGTGGCAGTAGGTGATAGCACAGCTGAGTGGACAGACCAAGAGGCAAAGTTCGGCGACTACTCGGCTAAGCTGACAATGCCAGCGGGAACTGGATGGGTAAATGACAATGCGGAAGCCTGCATAGCTATCTCTGATGCGCCAACATTGAGCGATGTCGCAAGCTGGAGCTTCTGGGCGAAAGGTCAAGATGCTTACTATGTCCCGATAGAATTCTACATCGACACTGATGCAGATGGAGAATGTGATAAAATCATTGTCGGGATGAAGATGGGAAGTATGACATCGGAATGGGTTAAGCTAAACCAAGCAAAGATGGACATGTATATGGCCTGGAAAGACGGATATGAATGGCTGTGGAACTGGGGTAAAGTGCAGACAAAGTACGGAAATGCAACGGTGCTGAGGGTTGACATAGGCTACGGCTCTCTAGGAAGCAACGAAGCTGTAACAGCATACGTCGATGATTTTGCACTCAATAACATTACCTATGTATTTGAGCCGCTACTACCCATCGAGGTCGAAATCGACATCAAGCCGGGCAGCTACCCCAACAGCATCAACCTGAAGTCCAAGGGCAAGGTGCCGGTGGCGGTGCTGACCACCGACGACTTCGACGCCAGCACCATTGATCCTGAGACCATCCTCTTCGCCGATGCCGAGCCGGTGCGCTGGACCATGGAGGATGTGGACGACGACGATGACATGGACCTGCTGCTTCACTTCAAGACGCAGGACCTGAACCTCACCGAGGAGAGCACCGAGGCCACCCTGACCGGTACCACCTATGGCGAGCAGCCCATCCAGGGCACGGACACAGTGAATATCGTGCCCAAGGGCAAGTAACAGTCCGAGTCCGGCGCTTGCCGAGGTGGGCAGCGCCGGACGCTCGCTCGCACGTACTGCGTTGACACGCCTCCATACAGTGGATTCCGGGGCAAAGCAAGGGGCGGGCGAACTCTACGCTTACTTCGGTCGCTTGTTCTTCAGGCCGGCTACTGGTAGTCCTCACTCGGTGCCGCAAAAGCAAAGCCACCCAATTCTAAAGGGTGGCTTTTTGCCTATTGCCAAACGAGCCGAAACGTGCTATACTATGCTCAGCAGCCAAACGGAAAAAAGGGATTACAGAGTAGCCGCTCTAGTAATCCCAACACCTACTCCTGATAGGCCCAGGAGAAAGGCTTGAGGAATTATAGCATGAAGCCGCTTCCTGGGCAAGTGGAGGCGGCTTGTTTTGTTTTTGACGCCGCCCTGACCCCAAAAGGCCCAGCGCAAGGCTCTGCAGGAGCGTGCCTTGCAACTTTGTAGATGGAGAGTCCCTTGACCAAGACCGAACAAGTTTTTATCAGCTATGCCACCGAAGATGCACAGTTTGCCCACCGGCTGGCCGACGATTTGCAGCGGCTGGGTTTGCAAGTCTGGATCGCGCCGGAGAGCATCCGTCCTGGCGAGGGCTGGGTGGAAGCCATTGAGTGTGGACTGGCGGAGAGCAGCCACATGGTGGTCGTGCTGACGCCGGCGGCGTTGGAGTCGGAATGGGTAAGAAAGGAGACGGACGTCGCCATCGCCCGGGAACGCAAAGGCCATATCCAGGTGATTCCGCTGGATGTGGAACCGTGCGAAGTGCCGCTTCTGCTGGGTAGCTACCAGATGGTCTCCTTCCGCCGTGACTACGACGCTGGCCTCAGTCAGCTTGCCAATATCCTAGGCTTACGCGCCGTTGAACCCCTCGAGAAGATTAGAAAGCTGGAAGAGGAAGAAAGGCAGAAGCCCGCCAAAGGCGTGGCGGAATTATTGCAAAAGGTGGTGGCGCAACCGGGCATCTCTAGATATCTGATCGGCGCCGGCGTAGTGGTGGCCTTGGCAGTTGTGGCGGTGTTTGCTGTATCGAATTTCCTTCCCGAATTGCAGCCCAGGCCCACGGAGTTTGTTCAGGCCTTGCCTACCTCAAGGGCAACGGAAGTCATTGTGGTAGCGCCGGCTGCCACGCCGACCCCATCGCACACGCCGATACCGCTCACGCCAACACCACTGCCCCCGACGCCCACGCCGATACCGCCCACACCAACACCGGTACCGCCGAAACCGACGCCGACGGGCACGCTCACGCCTACAACTACCAACACTCCGACCTATACACCCACGTCCACTATCACATCCACGCCGACCAATACGCCAATCAATACGGCTACGTCCACACCAACCGAAACGCCTACGCCAACGCCGACCCAAACGCCCACAAGCACGCCCACCTCGCTTGCGTGTGATGGGAGGACATATATTTACAAAAACGACGACAACCTGTGGACTCTGGCCGAGGAGTACCTAGGGTCTGGACCCGCCTTTTGGGCGATTATCTACGCTACCAACCGGGCGAACGAAACAGACCCCAGCTACGCCCACATCGAGAACCCCAACCTGATCCATCCCGGCTGGAAGATTTGCATTCCCAGTCCGGAAGACGCCGCCGCTATTATTCAAGAGTCAAGACCCCAGCCATGAACAACACGACCAAGGCTCTTCCCCCTGAACTCCAAGCCTTCGCTTCCCTGCTTGACGCCCAACCTCCCGAAGTCCAAGAGGCTTTCCAGTTCTTGCTAGCCACCGCCATGCACGAGGCAGGCAAGTTTGAGCTTGTGAACGTGGCAGAGGTTGACGGTCGGTGGCAGTATCCTTTTGGTTGAGCCGACGAGCATCAGACACAAGAAAAAAAGGCAGAGAACGATAACGGTGATCCGGAGGAGGAGAGAATTATGGATACGACTCGTCAGCTAATTCGATGGAGTGTCCCTGGGTGGGTATTCTTCCTATTCTTATTTATGTTTGATGGTGTGACGCTAATCTTTGGACAGCATTCCACTTTATGGGAGGCGGTCAAGGCCAATAAAGACCTGGTGGTTGCTGTGACGGCAGCTGGATTGCCGATAGGCTTTCTTTTGTCCCAAGTCTATTCTTGGGTTTACTGGCTTTTCCCGTTTCCTGCGATACTTGGCTTGGGCACGCCCCATGATAGAGCAATGGACATTTTGAGAGACGTAATGGAAGACATAGATTGGGAAGAAATGCTTGGGATTGGCCGTGTTCTAGATAAGCAAACACCCGATTCTCCGACTAGATGGTTGGAGACTCGTTTTCTTAGAATCGGAATCAAAGACCCCATAATCATGCTAAGGTATCGACACAATTGGTTGTTGCAAGAGTTCCTATGGCAGAAAACTCTTCTTGAGAATGATGCGGAATGGTTGGATAAAACAGCAGTTCACTACTCGGACATGCATCATTCTCTTGGCACTGTTAGGTGGAGCCTGGTCCTTGCCTTTCTGGTCAATACATTGCGCTATTTCTATCTCACACCAGGGCAGCCCTTGATGGCTCAATGGTCTGATATAAAATGGTGGTCAGCGTTCACAATTAATCTTATCTTGATGACCCTCCTTTTTCGTGTGCTAACTTCAGCTCGGTACGAGGTACTTGAAGCACTCATTCAGTTCAAGCACGATTTCATCACCTATTTCCATCGATTGTCCCAAAGCAAGGAGAAAAAGAGAAAACTCCGACGCGGAGCGAGGACTTTCCCAAGATGGCCTAGGAGGTTTCATCCACGATAACAACGGTAATCGGCTTAGCTGATTCTGAGCTGGCCATCGCTATGCACGAGGCCGGCAAGTTTGAACTCTTGAGCGTTTCGGAGGTTGACGGGCGGTGGCACTACACTTTCTCTTGTGCAGGCGATGTGTTCAGCGTGGTGAGGCCAGAGGTGGGCAGGGAGATGGAGAGAAGAATTAAGAAAGGATTGAGAGATGGAATGCAGTCTTAGGAACATCACCGTTTACTATGAGACGCTTGGTGAGGGCAGACCCATCTTCATGCTACACGGGTGGCCTCTTGACCATCGCCACATGATCAGCGATATGGAGCCGCTCTTCACGCATCGCGACGGCTGGAAGCGCATTTCCCCCGATCTACCTGGCATGGGTAAAACCCCTGGCCTGGACTGGATTGCCCATCAGGACCAGATGCTGGACATCGCCTTGGAGTTCATTGACAAGGTTGCCTCAGGGCAACGGTTTGTGGTAGCAGGCACATCGTATGGCGGCTATCTTGCGCGTGGGGTAGCCTATCGAAGAGCCGCTATGATGGATGGATTGCTTCTCACCGTGCCCGCCATTCGAGCGCGTGATACAGAGCGGACCTTGCCTCCGCATGTTACCTTGGTGGAAGATCCAGGGCTCACCTCGGTACTAGAGCCCGACGAAGCGGAGGCATTTCTGGAGATTGCGGTTATTCAAAGTCGAGACCTGCTTGATTCGATGAGGGCTGATATTTTTCCAGCGTTGGAGGTGGCTGATCATGAGTTCCTCGCGAGGTTGAGGGAGAACTACGCGTTTTCATTCGACGTAGATGCGCTGCCAGAGCCATTCGCTGCACCGACGCTTATGCTAATGGGTAGACAGGACGCGGTTTGCGGCTATCAGGACGCATGGGAGATTCTGGAAAGCTATCCAAGAGGAACATTCGTCGTGCTAGATCGTGCGGGGCATTGCTTGGGGGTAGAACAGAAGGATTTGTTCAATGCATTAGTGAGTGAGTGGCTTGATAGAGTGGAAGAGTATGCTAGTACTGTGAGGTAGGCCCTGGGCTGGATACCCTCTCGCTCGTCTGCTCTGCAAGCCTTTGTCTGCCAGCCAATAAAAGCCACCTGCGTCAACCGCACGGTGGCTTTTTGTGTTGCCAAACGAGCCGAAACATGATATAATGCCTTTAGCAACCAAACAAAAAAAGGGGTTACAGAGTAGCCGCTCTGGTAATCCCAACACCTACTCCTGATAGGCCCAGGAGAAAGGCTTGAGGATATGATAGCACAAAGCCGCTTCCTGGGCAAGTCGGGGGGCGGCTTTTGGCATGTCGGAAGCACGGATGGCAGGCGATGTGGTTTCCGAATCAAGGAGGTACCCTGTGAGCGAGTACACCAGGGAAAAGATACTGAAGCTAATTGAGGTGAATGGCGGGCCTGATGATCTTGACCTCTCAGGCAAGGCCTTGTCGGGCATAGACCTGAGCAAGGAAGCGATTGCGGCAGAGCTTGAGAAGGCCCGAGACAGGTCATCGGATGAAACCCCTGTGTGGTATAGTGAGGAGACAGGGGGGATAAATCTGGCGGGTGTCTACTTGCGAGAAGCCCATCTGAATCACGCCAACCTGCAAGGGGCCAGACTGTCGGGCGCCAACCTGATAGGGGCCGGGCTGTTGGGCGCCAACCTGCAGGGGTCCTTCCTGGTGAAGGCCTTCCTGCAAGGGGCCTTCCTGTGGGAAGCTAATCTGGAAGGGGCCAACCTGTTTGGCGCCAACCTGAAAAGAGCCATCTTGGTAAAGGCCAACCTGCAAGGGGCCATCCTGGAGGAAGCCTACCTACAGGGGGCCGACCTCCGATTTGCCGATCTTAGGGAAATTGACCTGTTAGATGTTGAGACAGGAGGGTTGCTGGGGATCCGACTCTGGCGGGCCAAATTGGATCACACGGCATTGAAGAGAGAGCAACTTGGGGCAGCCATTGGAGACGAACAAGCGGGGTTGTACGAAGAAGCCCGAGACGCCTATCTTGCCCTCAAGCAAAGTTTCGAGAACCTTGGAGATTACGCAGCCTCGGCTTGGGCCTATCAAAAAGAGCGCCAGATGGAGAAGGCTTGCAGCGCCCCATGGCGTGCGAGGGATGTCTACGACAGGATAGAATTATATGACGCTTCTTGGGGTAAAGTCTTGTGGTTCTGGATTCGGGGCACTATTCGCGACAGTCTCAAATGGGCCTCCGATTGGTTTGTGGAATACCTTTGCGGCTACGGTGAGAGCATCGGGCGGGTGCTATTCTGGATGTTTGCCAGCCTCTTCGGATTTGCTGCTTACTATTGGCAAATCGGCGGCGTCTGGCTGGTGGCGCCGAATGGTGAAGCAAAGGTTGCGACGTCATTCTGGCACTATCTGATCTACAGCGCCGGTGCTTTCACGACTACTCAATTTGCCAGGTTACAAGCCGCTGACGATCGGGTGCGGATGGTAACTGCCATCCAAGCCGTCGTGGGCATCGTACTCGCGGGGCTCCTTGGCTTCGTTGTAGGCAATCGTATCAGGCGGTCGTAGGGTTACAAGGCTAGCGTTCGATTAGGTACATACGAGGAGTGTTGTCCGTAATCCTGGAAGTATTATGAAAAACGCAATCAGGGATCTTCCGCCTGACCTGCAAACCTTCGCCTCCCTCCTCGACGCCCAACCTCCCGAAGTCCAAGGGGCTTTCCAGTTCCTGCTGGTCACTGCCAGCCACGAGGAATGACGAGCAAAGCAGCAGATGGAACAAGACAAGAAAGACTATTGCGTCTACATCCTATCATGCTCCGACGACTCACTTTACACGGGCATAACCTGTGACCTGGATCGTCGATTGTCCGACCACAGGGGGGGGAGAGCGGCTCAGTGGACTCGAAAGCGCCGGCCCGTGGAGTTGGTCTTCTCGCTGGGCGATCTCAGCTATCGCTCAGCATGTGAGCTAGAGCGTTACATCAAAACTCTGACCCGAGCAAGAAAGGAAGCCTTGATAGCGCGTGACCCGAAGATGCTGTCCCTTATTGAGAGAAGAGTCCAATAGGTCTTGCAACAGGAGTGAATGGCAATGAAACATCTCAACTTCCTACACCCCGCCAACGCCGAAGAACTGGCCACCATCGCCCAAGAGACCGGCGCTGAGGTGCTGCGCGGAGCGTTGCGCTATCCCAGCGAGAGCGGCGGCTGGCAGCTAGGCGACTTAGACCTGAGTGAGGACCTGGAGAGATACCGTGACCAGGAAGTGGTGGTGATCATCGGCTCGCTAGGCAAGACTGGGGCTGAGCGGGTGATATGTGGCATTTGTGGCTTTGCCCTGAACGAGGTAAGCGCGTGCCCTCGGTGCAGGCTGGCGGCAATAGAAGGTGCAAAGAGGCTCAAAGAGCGACGGGAGGCTCAGGAGGCATTGTTCCGTGAGATCGAGGAGTTTCTGGAGCAAGGGGAAGATTGAGTGAGGGCTGTTAGGCAACTGGCAGTGAGGAGGGATTGCTTTGACCTCACATCTGCCCCCGATGTACCGCGGGGCTATCGTCGAGACAATGCGTGAGGCCCTGGCCCAAGGGAGAACCGCGACCTTTACTGTGCGAGGCGACAGCATGGCTCCCACGCTGCAGGATGGTGACCAAGTGCGGATCGTCGCCTCCGATCCGAGCAAGCTACAGACGGGGGAAGTGATGATGTATGTGGACGCTGGAAACCAAATCATCATTCACCGAGTGGTGAGGGTTGAAGGAACGATGCTGATCACCAAGGGCGATAACCGAGACCGGGACGACCCGGCTGTCCCCTTTGGGCGAGTGCTTGGGAAGGTGGAAGAGTAGGCAATGTTTACTAGAAAAGCTTTCATGCTAGGCATAGTTCTCACAATAGTCTTTCTTGCTACCACTTCACCCTTCCAAGAAAAGGCCACAGCCACAGTCCCTTTTTCCGCCGCTTTTATAGACGTTGGACAAGGGGACTCCTGTTGGTTGCATTTGCCAAACGGTGACGACGTGCTGGTGGATGGGGGCAGGTCTCGGGCCGGCCCCACAGTCGTCGCCTACTTGGACGAACATGGCGTCACCTACATCGAGCTGATGGTAGCTACTCATGGCGACGCAGACCACATCGGTGGACTCATAGACGTGCTGGCCTCCATGCCTGTGGCGGAAGCGTGGCTGGATTCGCAAACGTGCACTACGCATACGTGCCAGGAGTTCTATCAAGCGCTGGCTAACAATGGTGTGGTCACGGCAATGGTGAGGATGGGAGAGAGTTACTCTTGGGGAGAGGTCACTGCCCTGGTTCTTAACCCGTCCGAACCGTTGTATGCTGATAAGAACGAGAACTCAGTGGTCTTGCGTGTCTCCTACGGCTCTGTGGATTTCCTGCTGACCGGAGACGCCGAAACCGGGGCTGAGAATCGGATGCTGAACAGTGGCCACCCGTTGGAAGCGGAGATACTCAAGGTTGCCCATCACGGCAGTAGCTCTTCGTCGTCTCCTGCCTTCCTCAGTGCCGTTAGCCCTGAGGTTGCTATTATCTCTGTGGGACCGAATCCGTGGGGGCATCCCACAGAACAAACCCTTAGCCGCCTTCAGGCAGTAGGAGCCACAATCTACAGAACCGACCAGCATGGCACGATTGTGATTACAACCGATGGCTACACGTATTCTGTTTCCCCCACGCTTACCCCGACTAGCACGCCAACCCCGACCACCACGCCAACTCCCACCAGTACGCCCACTGGCGCAGTGCCGCCTACTCACACCGGCACACCTACACCCACCCAGACGCCGATCCCGACTAGCACAGCAACAGCAACTCCAACTGCCACCTCGACGCCCACTGCCACATCTACAGCGACCGCTACGCCTACGGCTACTGAGACTCCACCTCCAGGCACTATCATTATTGACGATCTGGACGATGGATTCATCCGCCACGGCACCCCGCAGTATTGGTGGGAATCCTCAATTGGCTACAATGATCACATGTTCTGGACCTATGTTAATGGCAACACCATTGATAACTGGGCGGAGTGGCGTCCTGGTCTCTTGCCATGCGGCTTCTATCAAGTCTCCGTCTTCGTGCCTCGCGCGAACGCCACAACCCACAGCGCCCGGTATGAGGTCCACCATGCGGATGATACCGAAGTTGTGGTGGTAAAGCAGATTGTTTACTATGATGAGTGGGTACCCTTGGGCACCTACAGATTCGGTGGTAGTGCTGAGGAACATGTCCGTCTCACCGACGCCACAGGCGAGGATCTCAGCACCTGGCGGCAGATCGGGTTTGACGCCATAAAATGGGAGCTAGAAAGCACGTGCACCCCGACAGCCACCAGCACATCAACGCCCACGGCAACCAACACGCCGACCCAAGAAATAACTCATACGGTTTTCCTTCCCCTTGTTCTAAAGAGTTACGTGCCTTTGCCACCAACAGCAACACCTACACCGACATCTACAAGGACACCTACAGCTATGGCAACCCACACGCCAACGGGTACACCAACGCCTACGTCTACCCCGACTCTTGCGGCGACGGCGACTCCTACTCCGACGCCAACAAACACAGCGACAACCACACCAACGCTAACTAATACGCCCACTAATACAGTCACACCAACCGCTACATCCACGGCTACTCCTACACCAACGGCGACGCCAACTTGCACACCGACGCCTAGTAAAACTCTCACACCCACAATAACTCGAACCCGTACGCCCACGGAAGTGTCTGTGAGCGACGTCGTCATCGCATATATCCGCTATGAGACTCGTGATGAGTATGTAAGGATCACTAATCAGGGAACGGGCTCGCAGAACATGACAAGCTGGAAGATACAAAGCTACAAGAACATAAACGGTGGCTGCGAGCCGACTAACCAATGGTATACTTTCCCCAGCGGGGATATCCTTGACGCAGGTGCTTCGGTGCGCATCCACAGCGGTCCGGATGCTTACAGCAGTCCTCCAAGTGATTTGCTATGGACTACAAGATACATCTGGCATAACGATGGTGACAAATCTATACTCTACAATGCTGCTGGTAGCGTAATCGACACTTACTGCTACGGGGAGTGCTGTCCGTAATCCTGAAAGTAGCATGAAAAACACAAATAATGATCTTCCCCCTGAAATAGAGGCGCTCGCCGAAATAGTTGAGTAAAAATATCCGAAAATCCGTTCGGGTATGGAACGTTAGGCGACATGTTCATCTGAAGGAAGCAAAGGCATGCCTGAATTTATTCGTTGGAATAGTCAACCTCTAGATGTGTGGGCCCAAAAATATGCCCAAGGCAAGTTCATCGATTTGGCCGGACGTGCGACGCACTATATCGAGAAGGGAGAAGAAGAACCAGTTATCCTTCTACACGGGTTCTTCTATGACTCCTATCTATGGGCAAGCAACATTGATGTGCTGGCCGAGAAATTCAAGATCTATGCCCTTGACCTATGGGGCTTTGGTTATAGTACGCGAGAGCCCATGGATTATGGCTACCAGCTTTATGTAGACCAAGTATTGATGTTTATGGACAGCCTTGGCATTCAACGTGCCTCTCTGGTGGGCCAATCCATGGGAGGCGGCACTGCCATCCTGTTTTGCGTACAGCACAGGCAAAGAGTCAACAAATTGTTGCTGGTGGACCCAGGCGGTATGCCCAATCCTTTACCCCTGGCGGGGAAGTTCCTCACTTTGCCACGAGTTGGCGAGTTCTTAGTGGGGCTGAGCACTAATGCGGTAAGGAGAAAGTACTTGGCAGACTTCTTTGTTCACAATAAGGGGCTCATTACGGAAGGCTACTTCGAGAACGTGACACGGTTCCACAAAATCAAAGGCACCACTGAAGCGCTGCTGATGATTCTTCGCAAGCATTTTTTTGACAAGCTCAGCGATGAGATACGTCGCCTAGCTCAAATGGATGTACCGATTTTGATCGTCTGGGGCAGGGAAGACAAAGCAATTCCCCTGCGCTGTGGAGAGGAGATGCATCGTATTCTGAAAGGTTGTCGCCTGGAGATCATAGATGACGCTGGTCATGTCCCTAACTATGAACGCCCGGAAGTGTTCAATCAACTGGCGATGGACTTTCTGCTTGAACAAGAATCCTATAAAAGATAGGGAAATCACGTCGCCTAACACGCCGTGGTCAGGCTTCGCCCCCAATTGCCGCCTTCTTTGCCTGCGGAGGTGGAGGTGAGCAGTAGGATACTTGCCGTAGAGCAATCAGGTCGGCGGGCGGTGGTGGCAACTTCGGAGCCCGCTGGACAACTTCGCCTTGAGAGGAGGTGCGTCTGCAGGAAGATAAGATCGAGACGAGCGAACGAATCAAGGATTTGTAGATGCGTTTGAATTTGCGTTTTTAACGAACCCGCCCGAGCTGATCACCGACGCCGCCCGGCACGCCGACGATTGGGGCGTGCTGCTGTTCGTGGTGGCGCTGCCGCCGGTGGGCGTGGAGCGGTGGCAGTGGGTGCGAGAACGGGAGAAGGACATATGAACGAAGATGACATTGAATTGATTGAGTTGCTGCATGACGCACTGGATCCAAACACCGACCAGTTTGCGCTTCAGTTTCTACTTCATGTGCGGGACGAACGCCTGAAACGCCTGATAAAGCAAGTGTGGCAGCGACTGCCATTCTGCGACCGAGTCGTATTGTGGGAATTGATGTTGGACATGTCAGACGGGGACAGCGGGGAGCCAGAGTCGACGCTGGCTAGCGCGCGTGCTATTGATCCAAGTGCGCCTTGGAGCGGCAATGTTGCCCAAATAGCTGAGAACACGTATTGGAGTGTATCACTACATCGGGCAAAAGACATCAAATCGGATGCAGCCTGCATGTATGTGATTGCTCACGAATTCGCTCACGTTGTCTTACGACATACCCAGATAAGCCTTGCGGCAGGATACCTGTTAGGGTTTGAGCCCCCAATCTATACCGAGACCGATTTGGATACACTGACGCAATGGCATGAAGAAGAAGCTGACCTCCAAGCATGGGTTTGGGGATTTCAAGATGAACTCAAGGCTTTTCTAGAGGAGTGCCCAGAAGCCCGCCGTTCGCGGTGGTATGTGGAAATTACCCATTACTAACTGAGTTTTGGAAACTTCCTGAAGCGGGGCTTGTAATACCGCTTTTCTGCGCTGTTGAGTCCTTCTGGGGGCCAGAAGATGGCTTCTGCAACTCCCGAAGCCACGTCTAGTGCTCATAATAGGTGCCCAAGGCTACTGTTTTGGGCTTGACAGGGCTGCCTTGAGCAGGCCAAGTCGGCTTTGACGGCCCGAAAGGGCTTGCACGCGCTCCTGCTAGGGTATCTTGGTTTCCCGCCATGCTGACCACAATCAAGTTTCTGAAATTCAGAGATTGAAACGAAATGCATTTATAGTGTTAGCCCAAAATTCCTTAGGAGGAATGAGAATGAGTATGAGTCTTCGTCGGAATGTATTGGTCTTCGTCGGGTTTTTCCTAGCGCTCACCCTGTCTCTTCCATTGCCCATAGGTGCTGTGGAATATCCGCCTGCCATTGGTCCTCAGAGCGCCATAGGCTACTCAGACTCTGAGTATACTGTTTACACATTGACTTATTCGGAAGAGCTAGACTACAGGGGAGGCGCGGATGAGGAGTTTGAGGTTCCAGAGAGATGGAGATGGATTCCCCTCATGTTTAACAATAGTTGGCAGGAGGTGACCTTAAAGCATTGTAACTGGCACGTCGTTGACTACGGAAAAGATGAAGACGGTAACCACGTTGCTTACACCGATTATCCAGAAGTTCTAAAGAAGGGCGAGAAATACAAGTTAGAGATTGTTTGGGAATTGAAGCTCTATCACGACAGGAAGCTACCCGACTTCTCCTTAGAGGACTCCGGAACGTTTGACGACATACCTCCAGACTGTACTTTCCGCTAACTTGGAAAGTAGGTAAATTCAGTTTCTACTATATGTAGTGGTATTGCGTGAAATTGACACTATATGTAGTGATTTCAGTAAAGTAAGCCCTTTGCATTAAGGGGGGCTGCCGAGTATCAACTTTGGGTAATGGCTGGTCTCTCTGGGTGTTACCACTACATATAGGGGTTTACGAGCGCATACCCACAGCATATAGTGTAATACCCCTTTGGCGTTACGGAACTTCCCACGTCAATTTAGCGGAAAGTAAAGTCCAGAGCTGGTTGAAGAATATACGAAAGCAGAAGGGGTATGGAAGAATGCGATGCTAGACGAACAGATTCGGCAAACCGCTCTTAACCTTAAGAACCCCAACGTCCTCCAAACCCTTTACAACATTATAGAATGGATGGCAAACAACATAGCATATAAGTCCAGGGGGATCTATCCCGAAGAGGTCTATTACACGAGAGAAGGCGAATGCGACGATGTGTCTAGATTGATAGTCGCTTTCTGTAGGATTCTGAGAATACCGGCGTACTTGGAAGTAGGGTTTGGAATGGAGTCCTGGGCGGACGTAATAAGGTATTCAACCTATGGTGGACACCTACTTTTCTCAGGGCTGAACTATTATCCTAACGCATGGGCTAAAGTCTACGTGCCCAACATCGGATGGTTACCAGTCGATTGGGTGGCTGGCTACGAACCTGGTGGCCCGAGAACGCCTAAGGGGGCCATTACTCAAGCGGATATTCTAGAACCCAATTTTTGTCTTTACTACATCGTTACCCACAGCGATCATATGAAGGAACGCAAGGAAATATTGCTCGGGTATGTCGAGGGCATGGAGCAGGCACTTTATGATCAAGAGATGTATCTAGACACAAACGTCACGCTAAATCATGTGGAATATCCGCCTGGCATTGCTCCTCAATACCCGCCTGCCATTGGTCCTCAGAGCGTAGTTGTGTTGACCGTGGAGCTCTCGGACGAGAAGCCCGAGTACTACCCTCCCGTGGACCAGGTAGAGGCAGTAATCTTCGGGATGGTCAACGACTACTACAAGGAGGTCTCCTATGGCCAGATTTTCTTCGAGGGCTACGTAACAAAGAAGTTCTATCAGATAGGGTCGATGGACTACCACAAGCGGAAAGGTAGCCCATGGGGAGGACAGAACGTGCATATAGTGGCTGACGCGATACTGGCGGCCGACGGAGAGGTGGACTACTCAGCGTATCGACACGTAATCGTATCCCTCATAACCCCACATAAGTACGGTTGGTGGATATCGTGTCCGGAAGTCTATATGTATCCCTGGGATGACCTGCGTGTGGAGACGAATGACGGCGTAACTGTGGAGAGCGCTATCCTTCTGCAGGGTTTAGACACGCTGATACCGGGATGGGTCAACGTCCGTCACTTCAACATGTGGCTCAAGGTGTTAGGTATGAAATTCGGTCTGCCCGATGAGAGGCCATATGCAGGCGGTCTGGCTCCATATATAAGCGATGTAGGCCAAGTGACTCCATCTATAGGACCAGTTCCCAATCACATCTTAGGCTATCACATGCTCGCATGGGAGAAGATAACGTTGGGCTGGATACCCCCAGAAAAGATCGCGGAGATTCCTCTGGGAACCACGACACGGGTCGTTCTGGATCCTATCGAGCAGAATACAACGGGAACTCTGGCAGTGAAGATCGTGAAGACGCCGGTATCCTACTGGCTGGTGGAGGCCCGGCGACCCATCGGATACGACTCCTACCTCCCACTCATTGCCGCGCCGGATACTCCGGTGGAGGCTATTGGTCATCCTCCCATCGAGGGGGTTCTGATAACGCATGTCACCCATCCTACCCTAGCCGTGCCCCCATCATGGAGGGGCCTGAGGATTTCTGGAGTATATGGCGGCCTCATCAAACCCGGCGAGACCGCCATCTTCGTTGACGAGCGGGAAAACCTCCTCATAGCCGTTATTGAAGAGGTAGGGCTGTCCTACGTAATCGAGATCACGACGGCCGATCGGGCGACGGAGATCCGAAAACTGATTGAGCAGAGAGCTAGGTTTATAGTCATGGATCTAAGCATAAGCCCAACTGAAGTTAAAGCGGGGAAAGCCGTCGCGATAGCCGTTAAAGTCACAAACATGGGCGAGCTATCCGGCTCATACACCGTTGACTCAAAGGTTGCTGGCGTACAAGTAGACACCAAAACGGTTACACTGGCAGCGGGAGAGTCCGCAACGGTGACATTTGAACTGGTTAGGGAGGAGGCGGGCACGTTTGACATCGAGGTAGCCGGGTTAAAGGGCACATTCTCAGTCAAGGAAATGCCACCTCCCCCACTACCTTGGAGATTATATGCAATAATAGCCGCAGTTGCAATAGCAGCTATAGGGGTAGCAATCATAACCTATTGGAGGAGGCAAACAAGCGCGCATAAGGTGTGAATAATTCGGACAAAAAGTTAGAAACCTAG
>JADHWZ010000025.1 GCA_016783225.1 Dehalococcoidia bacterium
TGACCGGGAGGTGTTCACGACGCTGAGGGAGGCTAAGATACTTGTAGAGCAATGGCGCAGGGAGTACAATGAGTTCCGACCACACAGTGCCAAAGCCTATCAACCACCAGCTCCTGTGGCTATCCAACCGGCTTTCATGCCGGGAACTCTAACTTTCGAAGTGGTATAGTTCTTGGGGGCAGGTCAACGAGCTTTCTGAACCGGGAGATATTCACAACGTTGGCTGAGGCAAAGATATTGATTGAGGAGTGGCGGAAAAAGTATAATCAAGTACGGCCGCACAGTGCTTGTGGCTATCGGCCGCCTGCTCCAGAAGCAATTATAGCGGTTACACTAACTTAAAAGGTGGACTAATTACTGGGGGCAGGTCAATATTTCACACTTGGCCATACAGCTTGGCCCGCGCTAGAAAAGAGACCACCATTCACCGCGCTGGAGAAGGCTTTCCCCACTTTCCTCCAGTATGATGCGCCCCATTTTCATGACATAGACCCGCTGGGCAAGCTGCAGCGCCTGCTTTACGTTCTGCTCCACCAGCAGTATGGATGTTCCCAACGTCTGCTGGATTTGCCGTAGCGTATCCATCACCGACTGTACCAGTAGTGGAGCTAACCCCAGTGAGGGTTCATCGAGCAACAGTAACCGTGGCCCCGTTATCAACGCCATTCCCAGACCCAGCATCCGCCGCTCTCCCCCGCTTAAGGTCGTTGCCGTTTGCCGTTCCCGCTGCTTTAAGATGGGGAATAAATCATAAATCATCTCCAGCCTGCTCTGCATATCTTCCTTGTTTTCTACCGTGTATCCTCCCAGGTCAAGATTCTCCCTCACATTGAGACCGGGGAATATGAAATGCTCTTGAGGTATGAAGGTGATCCTATCCTTCACGTTAGCTAGTGGCCGGCGCCCCGTTATCACCTGACCATTGTAGACTATCTGCCCCCCATAGGGCTTCAAGAGTCCGAAGATACCTTTCAGAGATGTGGTCTTACCTGCTCCGTTGTGACCAATGAGGCCCACGATTTCGCCTTCGCCTATCGTCATGGAGACGCCATCCACTACAACCCTCTTCCCGTATCCCACCTCGAGGTCTTTAACTTCCATTAACATTACGGTCGCTCCATTACACTATGTGCCGAAATACATCTCCGCCAGCTTGCGATCAGCCATCAGCTCTGCCGGAGTACCAGAGGCTATGACACGACCCTCTGCCATGAAATGGGCTGTATCAGCTACACCCCTGACTACATCCAGGTTATGCTCAATAATGCAAATTGTCTTGCCCCAGCCTGCCAGCCGGCGAAGCAGTCCCAATTGCCTGTCTATCGATGCCGGGTCAATACCTGAAACCACCTCATCCAAAAGTAGAACATCAGCGCCTGTGGCTAATAGGCGGGCAAGCGCCAGCAGCTTCTGCTCGGCAAAAGCGATGTCACTAGCCATCTGTTGACTCTTTTCGGCCAGGCCGACAAAATTAAGATAGGCCATAGCCCGCCGATAGTTCTCCTTCTCCTCCTTGGCTACCTTCCACGGCCGGAAGAAAAGGGGTCCTAGGCTCTCGCCGCTTTGCCTGGGCAAGGCCACCAAAACATTATCCAACACCAGCATGCCAGGGAAAACACGAACCTCCTGGAAGGAACGAGCTACCCCGAGGTGGGTGATCTTGTGAGTTGCCGATTTGGTGATATCCCGACCTCGAAAAGAAACTCTACCGCCATCGGCTTTCAGGAAGTCTGTGACCAGATTGAAGACAGTGGTCTTGCCAGCGCCATTAGGGCCGATGAGAGCCGTAACCCTGCCCTCGGGTAAGGCAAACGAGGCATTATCTACAGCCCTGATACCATCGAAGTCCTTGCTGAGTCCTTCAACCTCTAGAACTGCCCCAGGATTGTGTTGAGTCTCCTGAGAGTGTAGCTCGGGTCTTCCTCGCAGGATATCTTCACTTCCCTCAGGTGATAGAACAACAGGTGTTGGCGCCCTGGCCCGAAACTTCATATATTCTGATATCATGCCCTGGGGACGAAATCTTATGAAAACAATTAGCATCGCACCATAAAGAACCATTCGGATGGCATGTAGCCTCTCCCCAGCTCCTGGCAACCAGGTCAGAGCTTCAGGTATGATCGTTAAGGCAAAGGCAGCTGCCACGGAACCCCAGATGTTAGCTCTCCCACCTACAACTACTATCACAGCAATAGCGATGGATTCGTAAACCGAGAAGCTGGTGGGCTGCATCCTAGGCATGTAATGGGCAAAGAGACTGCCAGCCACCGCTGCCACAGTCCCAGCTAGCACAAACACCATAACCTTAAAGTAGAGCAGATTCTTGCCCAAGGATCTAATTGCCATCTCGTCATCTCGCATCGCCTTGAGTACTCGACCAAAGGGGGAATGGCTTACTCGCCAACTCAAAGCAATGCATAAGCCACAAAACACAAGTATCAGCGGCAAATAGGAAGTGGGACCTACCAAACGCAACCCGAAAATATCAGCCCGAGGGACACTAATGCCGGACCACCCCCCGGTCAGTGTTGGATTAGCCATTATTACCCCGTAGACTACCATCTGAACAGCGAGGGTGAGGAGGATAAGGTATTCATCCTTTACCCGAAGTGCCGGGATAGCAGTCAGGATGCCTATGACCGCTGCAGCCAAAATGCCAACGAGCATGCCCACGAAGAAGTTAGCCCCCAGATGTACAGCCATCAGCGCTGAGCCATAGGCACCTATGCCATAGAAGGCAGCATGACCCAGGGACATCAAGCCACTATAGCCAATGAGGAGGTTCAAGGATACCCCTAGCATGACCCATATCAGACATATGTTCGCTACATGGACAAAATAATCCATTTGTTAACCCCAGTACCAAGTCAGTCTTCTATCTTTCAACTCCGAGAAGCCCCCTCGGCCTCAGGATGATGACCACAAGTAGAATAATGAAAGGGACGGCAGACTGAAATTCCGGTAAGACGAACGCCGAGGATATGCTCACTGATATTCCCAAGAGGAGACCGGCTACCATTGCGCCAGGGAGACTACCAACCCCGCCCACAAAGGTGACAACGGCCGCAGGAAGCAGGAGATCCATACCGATAAACGGCGTAAGAACACCTTGCAAGATATAGAGAACTGCGGCCAGACCCGCTACCCCCGACCCCAAGGCGAAAACCAACACGAATATCCTCCGTGCATCGATACCCACCGTCTCAGCCATCTCCTGATTGCTAGCCACAGCTTGTATGGCCTTGCCCGATGCGGTCCTTCTCAGATACATCCAAAGCCCCCAAAACACCAGCCCGCTCAATACTACTATGAGGACATCGAGGCTAGTAAATGACACACCACCTATTTCTACAGGTATTACTGGAAAGCCCTTAATCGTGCGAGGATCCGCTTTGAAGATAAGATGAATAATATTCTCGCCTAGGATGAACACGGCTAGCGAAACAATAAAGACAGCTAACTGCCCACCTGCTAATCTCCTGAAGGGACGGTAGATGAGCTCAATAGCCCATCCAAAGAGCGCCGCCACCGCAAAGGCTACTATGAATCCTGCAGCCACGGGGAAACCGGCGCCCATTGTGATCAGCCAGGCACCATAGGCAGCCGTGGTCATAGCGACGGCATGGGCGAAATGGAAAGTGCCAGTGGTACCGTAGATAAGACTCCAGCTTATACCTAAAAGGCCATATAAGCTACCCGTGACGATACCATAGATTAGAAGCTGGGGTAAAATATCTACCACTGGTGCACTTAGTCCTGTACCTGCTTGGACATCAGCACCTGCTCCGGTGTGCAGCCGGAGCAGCCGCTGAGAACGTTAACCTAAATGGTGACCAGAAGGCGTCTCACTTTACGACTGGAGCTGGAGGTATAACCATCTCGACTATCACGTACTTGCCTAGTTCGTAATCGTATTGCTTGAGGGCTATTGGCCTGACACAACCTCCGTTGGGCAAGAGCTCCATTTCGCCCCCACCGTAGAAGATACTAGGGAAGAACTTGATCTCTTTGATCGCCGCTTCTATCTCAGCGCCGTCAAAGGGATCCCGACCCTCAGCTAGCAAATACTTGATGCAGTCTCTCACGACAAGCACCTCTTCATAGTACAGGGCGCTGTAAGGGTCCGGCACCGTGCCAAACTTGGCTGTGTAGTCGTCTACGAACTTCCTGCATAAGGCCGCCTCGCAGTTAGTGTCAAGATACTCTGCAGTAATATATACGCCATCCCAGTATTCGCCAGCAGCCTCGATACCGGGCAGGGGCACATCCAGAGGCCCGCATATGGGAACGTCAATGCCCATCTCTCTTGCCTGTCTCGCCTGGTAGCCCATGTCGGGAGCACCACCCTGCTGAAGCATTAGACTATCAATGTCTGCTAACTGTGCCTTTACCTTCGCCAGATAAGAACGATGCTCCGTTACGAAAACCGCCGTAGCCTCCGTAAGGACTATGGTGATCCCATACTTGGGAGCTTTCTCCTCTACATAGGCCATGGATTCAATGGAACCCGGTTCGTTCATGTAGAGAACTGCCAGCTTTGTCAAGCCGAGGTCCTCACTGAAGTACTTCAGCAGAGGATCTGTTAGCATATCCTGCAGTACACGCGTATTATGCACCCAGGGGATGCCGACTTGGGAAGGCGCTGACCCACCAGCGTTGAGCAGGGGAATCTGGAGCTCCTCGGCAAGCGGCGCTAGGGCGAAAGTTATCTGAGGAAAGGAAACCATGACGGCAACCGGATGGTCCGCAGTGACCATCTTCCTCATAGCACTCACCGCTGCGTCAACATCGCCACTCTTGTGGTCCCCTACTACAAGCTCCAATTTGAAGGGCAACTCGCCCGAGGCGTTGATGTGTTCAACTGCCAAAGTTGCCCCCTCGGTCATAACCTGACCCCACCATGCCCCCATCCCTGTCATTGAAAAGACGGCCCCTATTTTCAAAACGTCAGGCCATTCTTTCTCAGGCTCAGGCGTAGGCGCAGGAGCAGGAGCACAAGCAGGCACAGCTACCAGCGCCACCACTACCGCCATCACCACCGCCACCATCAAACCACTAAATCTTCTTGTTCCCTTCACTTTAATCCTCCTTTAGTTTTTCTTATTAGCGGTCATTATACAACGTTTGCCGTTGCTGTCAAGGGGTAGTCTCTTTCAATCACTCTCAGCCTCCTTCAGTTTTTCTTATTAGCAGTCATTATAGTACATTTTCCGCTGTTGTCAAGGGTTCGAATTGACTCATAATTATTATTACTGAAAGTGGTATCGTTGCCTCAGAAATATTGTTACCAAAGGAGGGAAATGACACGAGGCAGCATACAAGAATACACCGAGGCAGTGCGAGGCCGCTATCTTCGAGCCAGTAAGAAGGAGAAGGGAAGGATATTAGACGAATTCGTTAATGTCACGGGCTGCCATCGCAAGTCGGCCATCCGGTTATTGCGTCGAAAACGGCAAGTAATTCCACGGCGACGGCGTGGGCGTGCTAGGCAGTACGATGTCCGCACAGTCGAGGCATTGAAGGTAGCCTGGGAAGCCACTGACCGGATCTGTTCCGGGGTACCCCCTGAAAATGAACAGGTTAAACAGCTGGTCAATGACGTCCTCTGAGATAATGTGGCGGTCGACTATTATGGCCAGGCACTCCCTGGTGTATTCATCCAATATTGTGAGTATCCTAAATGGCCCGCCATCAGATGTCCTTTCCTTATTCTACGATAGCAGCTTACCTAAGACTGGGTCGAGAAACAACTTGAGGGTTCGTATAGTAAGTTCAAGGAAAGTGTCAGCCTTCGGGTGTGGAAAAATCATGTTTGGTAGACCACAGCAACAAGGCTGTGCCCATTTTGGAGTGGATTACCCCGCCTTGTAGGCGGGGTAATCCACTGAAGCTTCATTTCCATAAGCGGCTGAGGCTAGAGTTTCACGGGGCCACGATTACCTCGGACGCAGGGCTGCACAAAGGGCTTGGCAAACCAGGTGCTGTGAGTGTATACTTGGCGCCAAGAGCCATTAGGGATGAGGATTACCTCATCGTGAGTGGAAATGAGAATTCGAAACTACAACAACCGGGGTATGGCCTACTGTTCCAAAGGGGAGTACGATAAGGCAATCGCCGATTTTAGTAAGGCTATCCAGTTAGACCCTAACCTTGCCGCCGTGGGCTACCAAAACCTGGGCTATGCTTACAAAGCACTCGGCATGAGAGCCGAGGCAATAGCCGACTTTCAGAAGTGTATTGACCTATTGCAGGATCATCCATCATTGATTCAAGCGACCAAACAGGAGATAAAGGAACTGCGAAGTTCAGAGTGAATGGTACTATCTCAGGTCATCAGACAGGATCGCGTTCGGGTGTGGTTTGTCTAATCACTCCCTAGCGCTACTTCTTACTCCGAGGGCAACAGTGCACTGCGCAGACCCTTGTGTCACTGACCTGCCCCCAAAAACTGATCCAGGCAAAATGTTAGACCTGGGATTAAGAAAGGGGGCACATGAGCAGGAAAACATACACGGCGGAACAGATCATCAACAGGGTTCGTGAAGTGGAAGTCCTCGTAAGCCAGGGCGCCACCGTCGGCAAGGCCAGCAAGAAGACAGGGATGACAGTGCAGACCCACTATCGCTGGCGAAAAGGCTACGGTGGGATGCGAGTAGACCAGGCCAGACGGCTAATGGAACTCGAGAGGGAGAGCACCGACTGAAGAAGCTGGTGGCAGACCTCTCACTGGACAATGCCATCTTGAAGGAGGCTGCACGGGGAAACTTCTGAGCCCGTCCAACAGACGCAGAGAGGAGGCAGATATGGACTTTGAGCTAGGCGAGGAACACAGGATGATAGCTAGTATGGTTCGTGATTTCATGGAAAAGGAGATCGAACCTATTGCCGCGCGCATTGACAAAGAGGATAAGTTTCCTGATTGGATCTGGAAGAGGCTGGGGGAGCTGGGAGTGCTCGGGACTACTATCCCAGAGAAGTACGGGGGAGCTGGTTTTGACTACTTGGCAGCGACTATCTGTCAGGAGCAAATCAGTCGAATTTGTCCTGCTCTGGGTATATCGTGGTTAGCTCACGCGGACTTATGTGCCAATAACCTATACCGGAATGGAACCGAGGCGCAGCGAGGAGAGTATTTGCCGTCTCTATGCAGGGGTGAAAAAGTGGGTGCGCTTGCATTGACAGAACCCAACGCTGGCTCTGATGCTGTTTCAATACAGATGACAGCCAAAAGAAACGGTGACTACTATGCCCTTAATGGTAGCAAGATGTTTGTCACTAACGGCACAGTTGCCGATACACTCATAGTCTATGCGAAGACAGCTCCCGAAGCAGATGCCAGAGGTATAACTGCCTTTATAGTCGAGAAAGGTTTTCGTGGGTCGTTCACATCGAGCAATATCGACAAGATTGGAAATAGAGGCTCGCCAACTGCCGAACTGACATTCGAAGATTACATGGTGCCAGCGAAGAATGTGTTGGGTCTAGAGAACCGGGGTATAAGCGTAATGATGTCGGGGTTGGATACAGAAAGAGCTCTGTTTGCTGCGTGGGCCTCAGGCATCACCCAGAGAGCCTTGGAGCTATCTATAGAATACTCCAAGGCGAGAGTTCAGTTCGGGAAGCCAATAAGTGAATTCCAGCTAATCAAAGGCAAGCTGGCTGACATGTATGTAGCTGTTGAAGCGTCGAGATTACTGGCATACAAGGCAGCAGCTCTGGCTTCCGAATTGGAAAGGGGGGGGAAGGGAACTGAAATACACAAGGTAGCAGCGGCTGCGCTTCTCTTTTGCGCTGAAGCTGCCACAAAAGCGGCTCTGGATGCTGTCCAAATTCATGGTGGCTATGGCTACACTCTGGATTTCCCGGTAAATCGAGTGTTTAGGGATGCCAAACTGGGTGAGATCGGAGCTGGTACATCTGAGATAAGAAGGCTGATAATAGCCGAGGCACTATTGAGGGAGGCTTAGTTTGGAGAAGGGTGGACGAAGTAGAAGGTTCTCATCAGAGGGGCTGTCCCTGGCAGCATCTACACTGCAGACAGCTTGGCTCATGATGTACCCGCCGATGCGCCTCAGAGTACGTGGGTTGGCAAAGGAGAGTTACATGAGCGCCCAGTGCACCTCTAAGATAAGGTTGGAAATTAAAGAGGAGATGCACACCGCAAGAACAAAGATATATTGGTGTTGACTACCACAAAGGGTACTCTTAGATGACTGTGACGGATGGGCAGGGCAAGATAGTAAGGGAGGGAGTGGTTAATAACCATAAAGAAGCTGTAGTCGGTTTCCTAGCTCAAGCTGAGTGTAATGGTAACGGCGCTGCTGTCCTGGAAGCAAGCCGTAATTGGCCAGTGACGCATAATTGGCTTGAGCAGCTGGTAGATGAGGTTCATCTAGCTCACCCACTCAAGGTTAAGGCCATTGCCGAGACTAAGATAAAGACAGATAAGATAGATGCTGGGATCTTAGCCCACCTCTTGCGCTCCGATCTTTTGCCGGAAGCTCATGTGGCTGGCCGCAAAGGTCGCGAGGTGAGAAATGCCCCGCGCCAGAGGATGTTCTTTGTTCGGCTCAGGACGATGGTTAAGAAGCGGATCTACGCGGTTCTAGCCCGTTATCCTGAATTGGGTGAGCAAAGACCCTGCAAAGTATCTTCAGCTAAAGAGAACAAAGCTGGGTGAAGGAAACCTCGGTCAGAGAAGTGGATAGAAGGCTTTTGGATGGAGATCTTGAGTTATACCAAGCTCTTGAACAGCGTATTGCTATGAATGATTCCTTAGTAGGAGAACTGGCTCGAGGTAACCTGCGGATGGAGCCTTCAAAGACAATTCTTGGCATCGGCGAGTTCTTCAGTGTCTTAATTGCCTACGAGGTGGATGACATTAGGCAATTTGGCACTGAAAAGAAGCTCTCCAGCTACATAGGCATCATCCCCTCTACCTTTTCCTCTAGAGGAAGGACTTTTCACGGTAGACTCACTAAGCAAGGCAACAAGTATCTCCGTTGGGCAATAGTTGAAGCTACACGGCCTGTTATCGAGAGTGATGCTGATTTAAGAGCTTACTATGAAAAAGCGAGAGTTAAGAAAGGGGCGAACTCGGCAAAGATAGCAACTGCTAGGAAACTAGCCACGATTATCTATCGCGTTCTTTACCAAAAGAGATCGTATAAGGTTTGCAGTCCCAGGCTGCCTTCATATCACCTTTGTAGATACTGAGAATAGCGGTAGTTGCACCCCTCAAGGAGAATTGGGGGCCCTGGGACCTGGATCACATTCAGTGAGGCGTTCCATATTATAGCTGGAACCAATGGGAGGTTGGTCGAAAGCCCTAAGATGGCCAAAAATCGAAATTAAAGAAGTAGAGTGCACAGAAATTTGACAAGCACTGTGCGCTCATGGGAGGTGATATGAAATACTTCGAGGATTTTCAGGTTGGGAACAAAATAGTAACCAGGGGACGGACCGTCACCGAAACGGACTTGGTGAATTTCGCCTCCTTCACTGGGGACTGGTATCCTCTCCACACCGATTCGGAATATGCACGAAAGACCCGGTTCGGTGAAAGAATAGCGCACGGGATGTTAACGCTTTCCCTGGCCACCGGACTCTGGTCTCCCGAATACACTATGCAGTGGGCATTCGTCGCCTTTTATGGTATAGACGGAGTAAGGTTCACAGCGCCAGTCAAAATCGGTGACACGTTGCGTGTGGAATTTGAAGTCATAGAGAAGCAGGACACGGATGATCATAACGGCATCGTCAACTTTGAGCAGTCGGTTAAGAACCAGAGAGGGGAGGTCGTGTTGGTAGCTATGTTCAAACTAGTGATTGCTAAGCAATGACAGGTGACGAGATTATGCACGGGAAATGTTGCGTCAAAGCAAAGTGTTGCTGAGCTGGCATCGTTGCGTCATAGATTGCGGCTACCGAACTGTTGTCAGATCTGGTTTTATTCGGCCGAACAGCACATTCTGCTAGGCGCCATAGGCGCTCCAAGTGTCCGTTCATCTGCTCCAACAGCAAGACCGGGTTCAAACCGTGGTACACTGCCGCCAGTAGATGCCAGTGCTCTCCATAACAACGTGGGTGCAGCCGTAGCTTTCCAGCCAATGCCGAAGCTCCAGCAGTCCCTTGGTGGAGGCGGCAAAGGTAGCAAAGAGTTCGCGGGGAGGCTGATCCAGTGGCCTGACGAGGAGACACGCCATGACCGACTTCTTGTGCACATTTAGGCCACAGCACCGCTCCAGAACCGCCTCCAGTACGGCGTAGGGCATTTCCCGTACTTTGACCATCGGTTCCCTCCTTCTAAGGATTCCTTGGCCCTCCATGGCCCGCCGTCAGCATCGCATGTGCAGTCACGGAGGGCAACCCCGTTTTCATGCCTGGGTTGTGAGCGGGCGGCTCACGCACGTTATGACGCGGTTCGGCATTGACAGGGACTTGGAGTTCTGGTATAGTTTTGCACTGAGCATTCGTCACACAATGCATTGATGGTACGCCCCGTTCGTCATCTTGCTAGGTTTTCTCTGGAATCTTCAAATGCACGGCTGGAAATGGGCCTTCAGACTGGTAGGCATAGTGCAGTCCTAGTGTACAAACCCACCTGTCGTTCGGCTTGGCAGCGCGTGAGCAATCTGACGACACGGTACAGCAGTCACTTAATAAAAGTTGATAGGGAGCCTATCCATGATTAATGAGAAGGTGTATCCCAGTTTTGAGGCAGCAGTGGCCGATATTCCGGACGGAGCTACCATTATGGTTGGTGGCTTCGGCGGACCTGCTGGAATTCCACAAAACCTTGTTGTCGCTCTGCGAGATCAAGGAGCCAAAGACTTGACTATTATCCACAATACTGGCGGCTTCGGCCTTAGCGGCATTGGCTATGCAGCTCCAGGAGACGTAACCTATAGCGATCACTCTGTCCTGATTGCCAACAGACAGGTAAAGAAGGTCTATGCTTCATATCCGTTTCCCCCTCCTCCAAGTGCGAGTAGCCCTTTCAAAGAGCAATACCTGGTTGGGGAGGTCGAGCTGGAGATTGTACCGCAGGGAACACTGGCCGAAAGGATAAGGGCTGGTGGCGCTGGCATTGGGGCTTTCTACACACCTACAGGTGTTGGCACTGAGGTGGCGGAAGGCAAGGAACAAAAGGTTATCAATGGCAAGATACATATTCTGGAATATGTCCTAAAGGCGGACTATGCCTTAATCCGAGCTCATAAAGCCGATACCATGGGAAATCTCGTTTACCGTGGCACGGCCAGGACTTTCAATCCGGTAATGGCCACCGCAGCCACGATCACCATTGCTGAGGTCGATGAGATCGTGGAGCCGGGCGCGCTTGACCCTGAGCACATCATCACACCATTCGTATACGTAGACCGGATAGTTGAGATACCGAAGGAGGGGCTAGAATGAAGGAGCGTCTGGACAGACAGACCATCGCCATGAGAGTGGCCAAAGAGATCCCGAAGGGCGCCGTAGTCAACCTGGGCATCGGTATACCCGACCTCGTAGCCAACCTGATTCCCGAGGAGAAGAATGTCCACTTCCAGGCTGAACACGGGGTCCTAGGCTTTGGTTCAATCATCTTGGAAAAGGATAGAATAGACTGGGACTATACCGATGCTGGAGGGCATCCGGTCGAGCTCAAGCCGGGAGCTTGCTTCTTTCATCATGCGGATTCTTTTGCTATAATAAGGGGCGGACATATTGACATTACAGTGCTCGGGGCTTTGCAGGTGTCTGAGAAGGGAGACCTGGCAAACTGGTGGTTTCCCGACAGAGGGTTCGGTAACATAGGTGGCGGAATGGATCTAGCTGTGGGAAGCAAGAAGCTGTTTGTAGCCATGGAACATACCACAAAAGCACAGCAACCTAAGATTGTGAGGAAGTGTACTTATCCTCTCACAGCCGTAGGTACAGTGAGAATGATTTTCACCGATATAGCTGTCATAGAAGTTACTCAGGGCGGACTACTTCTCAAGGAGTTTGCTCCCGGTTGGACAGTCGATGAAATTCTGGGCCTTACCGAGCCCAGGCTAGAAGTCGCTCCAGATTTGAGAGAGCTTGAATTGTAGATAGCCTCGTTGGACCGCGGAAGGGTACAGATCTACGAGGCTGTTCGAAAGTGAAAGGTTTTTTCGGGGGTTTTGGGGCGATAACAAAGCTAAAGGACCTCGGAAATGGCCCAGAAGTTGGGGGAAAGATTTCGCAAATTGGCAGAGAATGAAGCTACGAGTATAATCAAGCAGCCTCACCTGCGGGAAGGAGCTATGAGTCTTGTCTAGAAGAGCAGCAATTGTTGGCATAGGGCAGACCAAATGTGGCTACAACAGCAGTGGGTTCAACCATAAGGAATTGTTGTATCTGGCCACCAAGCAAGCTTTAGATGATGCAGGAGTACAGCGTGAGGGAATCAGTAGCGCCTTTACCACCTCTCTTGACTTCACAGAAGGCAGGTCTTTATCCAATCAATACAGCCTGGATTCCATAGGTGGGGTAATGAAACCTTGCGACCTAAGGCTGGGTGAAGACGGAATCTACGGAGTTTTTGCCGGGTATATGGAGGTGGTAAACAAACCGGCACAGATCGTCGTAGTTGCATCGGTTCAAAAAGCTTCAGATCGTCGCCGCGATGCTGATCCGGTCGTAATGCTATCGACATTGGAGTCAAACTATGTAAGACAGGTATGCGCCAATTCACCGGCCACGGGTCATGTAGAGTATTGCTTGGCAGCTATGGAGGCGAGGCGGTACATGCATTGTTATGGTATTACCGAGGCTCAGATTGCTAAAGTGGCGGTCAAGAACTATGACAATGCCACCCGAAACCCTATGGCCCAGAATGGCAAGAAGATTACTGTGGACGATGTCCTCAACTCAGAGGTTCTGTCCTGGCCACTGAGGTCTCCAATGGTAGCGAAGCCAGGTGACGGAGCCTGCACACTAGTTTTAGCTTCAGAGGAGATAGCCTCGGACCTAACTGATAAGCCAGTTTGGATTGCAGGCATCGGCTGGTGCTCAGACATCTGGTATCCGGCCACCTCAGAACTCGCCAAGACGAAGTTCATCTACACGGCAGCTCGCCAGGCCTACGCTATGGCTGGGATCAGGCATCCGGCCCGGGAGGTAGACCTGGCGGAGGTATATGACAACTGTGCTTTTAATGAACTCCAATATTGTGAGGCCCTAGGACTCTGCAGCCAGGGAGAGGGTGGCAGGTTCATCGATAAGGGTATCTCTGAAATTGGAGGCTCTATACCAGTAAACCCATCGGGTGGACTTCTGGGGCATGGTAACCCCCTGGGCACAGCTGGTCTAATGAGGGTGGCCCAAGCTGCTCTCCAGCTACGAGGTGAAGCTGGAGACTACCAGATACCGAATGCAGAGGTAGCCGTGGCTCAGGGTTGTCAATGGCCCTACCGCTCCGGCGGTGTAGCAGTATTGAGCAAATGGTAAACCAAGGAGGCTAGACATGGCGAGAAGAGTAGCTATTGTAGCCGTTGGTATGGACAAATTCGCCAGGCATAAGGATGAGTCAGTTGAAGAGATGATCTATAAGGTGGCCAGGAATGCCTTGAGCGCGGCCGGGTTACCCAGAGAGGCAATAGGTTCTGTGGTCTTCGGCTGTGCAGTTGATGCCTTTACCGCCACAAGCGCTGCTGAAAAGGTGGCCATAGGTGGGTCCGGTGGGTGGCTAAGACCCACCATGCGCAACTGCACCAGCGGTAGCACTGCCATTTCCACCGCTATCCTGGCCTACCTTCACGTGGCCTCAGGCATTCATGACGTGGTGATGAGCATCTGCTTCGAGAAGATGTCAGACTGCCGTCCTCATCCCCAGCATGTGTTTAGCACTGTTTACGACGAGATTTGGGTTCGTCCCATCGGTCTTAACGTACCGATTCAATGCGGCCTCGAGGCACGACGATATCTGCATCGCTACGGAATTACGGAACTTCAAATGGCTAAGGTGTCGGTGAAGAATCATGGCAATGCCGTGGACAACCCATATGCCCAACTGGGCAAGAAGCTCACCGTTCAGGAAGTGATGGAATCTCCCTACATCTCCTGGCCAGTGAAAGTTCTAGACACCAGCCCGACGACCGATGGTGCCAGAGCAGTTATCTTTACCTCGGAAGACGTAGCCCGGGAGATAACCGATGACCCTATTTGGGTGAGAGGAGTGGGTCGGTGTGGTGATTCGTGCTGGTTTATGGGCCGACGTAACTACGACCTCGGCCGGCTAGATTATGCCTACGAGGCGGCCAGACAGGCCTATGAGATGGCCAATATCAAAGATCCATCCAAGGAAGTAGACGTAGCCGAGGTCTACGATCCGTTTACCTACAAAGAGATGCAGCATTGTGAGACACTTGGATTGTGCCCAGAGGGCGGTGCCGGCCGCATGGTCGAGGAAGGCATCTCCCTCAGAGACGGCAAGTTACCTGTCAATCCTTCTGGGGGCCTGTTAGGGGAGGGTAACCCCATCGGCGCCGGCATGTCCCGGCTGTGCTGGGCATATCTCCAAGTCAAGGGGCAAGCTGGTGGCTGCCAAGTTCCTAAGGGTGCCAACACCGCCGTTTGCAACGGCTGGGGTGGCATGTATCAGTACAACGCCGTCATGGTTCTAGGAAGAGACTAAGGAGGACATCATGGAAAAACAAGTGCAAGCTATAAACATTCCTGGTTCCATAGAAATTGGCTATGAGTGGTCAGCAGGCATTGCCGGTAGCCGCTTCTTTCAGGAACTCAGGGACAACAAGCGGATAATGGGCACCAAGTGCTCCAAATGTGGCCGGGTGCTGGTACCACCCCGCATCTTTTGCGAAGAGTGCTTTGTCGATGCCGATGAATGGGTCGAGGTTAGCTCCAAAGGGGAGCTAATAACGTTTGCGGAGACATACCTCAGCACCGATGGGTCGCTGCTGCAGGAACCGTGGATAGTGGGCATTGTAAAACTAGACGGTGCTGACGGGGGGCTCATCCACTATATTGGCGAGGCTAAGCCTGAAGACCTTAGGATCGGCATGCGCATGGAGGCTGTTTTCAACGAGCGGCGCAACGGCAACATCTTGGACATCAAATACTTCAAGCCGAGCAAAAAGCCCTGAAAATGCGATCCCCGGCTGGGAGTGGCACTCTTGATCCTAGCAGCTACATTAGCAGTACGGCAGTAGCGCATAGGTCTGCTCGTAGCGCGAAGCCAGCCTTTGCCAATATAAAGCTCGTACGCTCTATGTCACATGTGGCCAACTGGGATGGCTCTTGTGAACAGGGGTTCAAAATGTGTAACCAAGGTCACAAATGCCTGAATTGTTACTCCTGTCGCCAAGCGCCCAAATCCCTCCTCAAGAATTGCTTCTGTACAACTGAGGCACCTCTCAGACATGACTTGGACCAATAGATCCCGTGCCGGGTATTCTATTCTGCTTTGGCTGGGCGTATGATTGGGGCACAGAAGAGGTTGTGATGGACAGGTGCAAACAGCATACAGTCTTATTTCTAGCATTGGCTCTTCTGCTAACCAGTTCTATTGTGGCCTGTGCCAAGCCGGCCGAGTTTCAGGTGATATCTTTAGATGTTGTACCTCCAGAAGTTGCACCTGGCGAGGCAATTAGTGTTAGTGCTGAAGTGAAAAACGTTGGCGGCAGCGACGGTGTCTACACAGCCATATTGACGGTTGATGGAGTAGAGGTAGAAAGTGAAGACGTTACGGTATCACCTGGAGCCAGTGAAACAGTAAGTTTCTTATTGGTGAAAGACGAAGCTGGAACCTATCAGGTCGCTGTTGGGGAGTCAAGTTCGAGCTTTACAGTAAAGCAGAAGCTCGTAGCAAGAGAGATAGAGTTAAAATACGATGATGGCAAGGCCAGAGGCTTGATATCGGCAATCCCAAACGGAGGATATCTAATCGAGTTTTCCCCGTCGGGGACACCGTTTACCATCCGAAAAGTAAAGATGGCCGGAAAACTTTATGCCGGGAAAAGGCATCCAGTATCGCTGCCAGATAGACAAAGCCAGTCCGGATGCGGATGTACGTGATATCCGAAAGCCACACCTGGTTCAGGCGGTTAATAACCATCCCCCTGACGAGATTGGGATACCGGGGAAAGTGATGCTTACTGTCCGTA
>JADHWZ010000026.1 GCA_016783225.1 Dehalococcoidia bacterium
GATTTCATAGCCCGATTCAGCAACTTGCCAAGCAGCACATCTGATGAAATGGACCCGACCTTCTTGCCGCGTACTAAGCCCTATGGGTTCTATAGAGAGAAAGCACGGGGGATGATACTTCAGTTTTGCTGTTGTACAGCATGGTGGGCAGTACTGGACTTGAACCAGTGACCTCTGCGATGTCAACGCAGCGCTCTAACCACTGAGCTAACCGCCCCTTAGCGCCACATCTTGTCTGCGCTTCTCCTCGCAGTCAAAGAGAGCAGCCTAACCCTTGCCAACCACCCTCGTGCTACTTGTAAGCATGATCTGGACGACACTACCACACTTGGGACAGGTGAGTTCGACAGTGACAGGCTGCCTCATTACCCGCTCAACCAGTCCCGTAACCACAGTATCAATATTATCCAGACGCTGGTCCAACATCTCCAGGCGCTTTTCTACCTGCTCTTGCTTCATAATTCCAAATGTTCTCCGGTCGTGAATTCTGTCATCGGTACTGAGAGACAAAGGGGAAGAGACTCCCGGAATCCCTCCCCAACGCCAAATCAGCTATATGTCATCCCCGTCTACAGGCTCTTATCAGCTACTCCCATCGCTCTCAGTTCATCCATATCGCCTTTTATTAGGCTCTCTATATGGTTGCCAACAGTCCCCTCCAGATATTTGCGAAAGGCTTCACGCGCTGCCGGAGAAGACCGCACGGCCTCTTTGGCCCGCTGCCATTCATCATTGATCAGCCCAGTTATCCGCTCAGGACTCAGCGGGAACTCCTCCCCCATCATCGACTCTGCCCTATCAAGAGCTCTGCTCATAACTGCCCGCTTCAGACGGTCAAAAGAGAGGAACTCCTCATGGGAATAAGGCTGGGGCGACCATTTCTCGTCTGCCATATCACAACCTCCAGCTCATGTGATACCTTCTTGGTATTGCCTATGATATGCCTGATTAAGCACCATGTCAAGCCTCGATAGTATTGATTTATTCGAGCCAGAAATCTATACTAGATACAGAAGGAAAGAGGAAAGGAGGTAACCATCGATGCCAGAAATCGAGATCGGCCAGGTAAGTGATTTCTTTGCCAGGCCTGTGGTAGCCGGCATCACACTAACTGACTCACTAAAAGCCGGCGACAAGGTTCACGTCAAGGGGCACACTACAGACCTCGAACTGACCGTTGAGTCCATGCAGATCAACAACGTGAACGTCACCGAGGGCAAAGCTGGGGATGCCATTGGTATCAAAGTCCCTGACCGGGTAAGACATGGCGACAAGGTCTACAAGATCAGCGAATGATCTCTCACCCACCAATAACCTTGAGCAAATTCGCCATTTCAATGGCGCTTGACGCTGCCACGAAGCCACGGTTGCCTTCCTTGGCTCCGGCTCTCTCAATGGCCTGCTCCAGGGTATCAGCGGTTACTATACCTTGAATGACCGGCAACCCGGTATCCAAGCTCACCCGAGAGATCCCCCTATTCACCTCAGAAGCCACATATTCAAAATGAGGCGTTCCACCGCGAATTACGGCTCCAAGACAGACAACCGCATCGTACCTCCCGGTCTGCGCTAGTTTCTTCGCTATCAAAGGAATCTCGAGACAGCCGGGTGCCCATCCAACATCAATATCTTGCTCATCAACACCATGCCGAAGAAAACCGTCTTTTGCCCCTTCCAGCAACCTGCCGGTTATGACTTCGTTGAAACGAGAAACAACCACCCCGAACTTCAGCCCCTTCCCCAGCAGCATACCTTCATAACGTTCAGCCATGTGATGCTTCCTCCTTAATTTGCAGGTTCAACCCCAGCAGCTTCATCTACCCCCAATAGGTGGCCCAACTTCCTCTGCTTGGTCTTGAGATAGTCAACATTGTAAGGGGTAGGCGATGTTCTTAGGTCGATAGTCTCCACTATCTGTAGTCCATAGCTCTCCAGCCCGACTACCTTCTTCGGATTATTGGTCAGCAGACGAATCTTATGTAAACCAAGGTCAGCCAGAATCTGAGCCCCAATACCGTAATCTCTCAAATCGGCGTCAAATCCCAGGGCAATATTCGCTTCCACCGTATCCAGCCCCTCGTCCTGAAGCGCATAGGCCCGCACCTTATTGTGAAAGCCAATGCCCCTCCCTTCCTGCCGCATATACAGAAACACGCCACGTCCCTCGTCAGCGATGGCCTGCACTGCCAGCGAAACTTGCTCACCGCAGTCGCAGCGTAGGCTGCCAAAGACATCACCAGTAATGCATTCACTATGAACTCGAACCAGCACCGGTTCATCGTCTGATATGTCACCTCTCACCAGGGCCATATGCTGATCAGGGTCAACCTTGCTCCTGTAAGCAACAATCATGAATTCACCGTAGCTGGTAGGCAATTTGGCCTCGGCCACCCTCTCCACCAACCTCTCGTGCCGACGGCGATAGGAAATCAAGTCAGCTATGCTCACAATTCTGATCCCCGCCTTGTCCGCCATGTCTTCAAGCTGAGGTAAGCGAGCCATGCTACCGTCATCGTTCATAATCTCGCAAATGACTCCCGCCGGGTAAAGCCCAGCCAGCCTGGCCAGGTCCGTTATGGCCTCAGTGTGCCCAGCCCGCACCAGCACACCACCCTCCCTGGCCCGGAGCGGAAACATATGCCCGGGACGAGCTATGTCTCCAGGCCTGGTATTGGGGTCGAGTACAGCCCGTATAGTCACCGCTCGGTCAGAGGCAGAAATACCACTGGACGTTCTATGTTTGGCTTCAATAGATACAGTAAACGCTGTAGAGAATTTCGAGGTATTCTCTTGTACCATGGGTGGGATCTCCAACTCCTCCAGCCTCTGACCAATTATGGGCAAACAGATCAGACCTCGAGCATGCTTCGCCATAAAATTGATTGCTTCCGAAGTGACCTTTTCTGCAGCTATTGCCAGGTCGCCTTCATTCTCGCGATTCTCGTCATCGACGATGATGGCGAACTTGCCAGCCCTTATATCTTCAACGATTTGTGGAATAGTAGCCAACGCCACCGGGTTTCACCTCGCTTTTGAAAAACCGTGCTCCTCGAGGAAATCCAACGTCACGCCCTGGCTATCCAAGCGCCTGAGCCGCTCCACGTACTTGGCGATAACGTCCACCTCAAGATTGACTATGTCGCCAGGCCTCATGCCACCTACAGTAGTGTGCTCCCGAGTGTATGCGACCAGGGAGACCGAAAAGGAGGAATCACCGCAATCAACAATGGTAAGGCTAACGCCATCAACAGCAACAAAGCCCTTGTTCACCACGTAGGGCGTCAGCTCAGCAGGTGCCGAAATCCTGGCAATAACAGCTCCCGCTTCAGGCGCTAACGCCATTACCCTGCCAGTCCCGTCCACATGTCCCTGCACCAAGTGCCCACCAAAACGACCATCAGCCGGCATAGCTCTCTCCAGATTGACCAGGTCACCGTAGTGAAGTCTGCCGATATTAGTGCGCCGAAAGGTCTCAGGCATCACATCAACAGAGAAAACATCGCCGTCCGCTGAAGTCACCGTCAGGCAAGCACCATTGATAGCCAGGCTGTCACCTGGCTTGATATCCTCAAGGACATTTCTGGCCCCGATGGTCAACCAACCGGTGCCCGTTCCCCTGACTACACCAACCTCCTCAACTATGCCGGTAAACATTCTACTTGCCACCCACATATCCGCTGATCAAGACGTCTTCGCCAAACTCGCTTATCTTGGCCCCCCTGAGGTGCAGAGCTTCGGCGACCATACCTGCTCCGCGGCCGCCTACAGCGCTCTTGGCCCCGTCCCCACCGATTATCATGGGCGAGACAAAAGCCAGTACCTTATCTACCAAATCCTGGTCGAAGAGCGAACCGAAAAGCTTATTCCCACCCTCCACCAGAACACTCGTAACCTGCCGTTTGCCCAGCATACCTAATAGCTCCGCCAGGTCTATTGTGTCCCCCTCGGCCGTCAATTGCACAACTTCAGCACCAGCCCTCCTCAAATCCTCCGCCTTCTTGGCATCAAGAGGCTTAGCCACAGCAATGAGGGTTTCCCCCGGCTCACCAAAAAGCCGCGCCGATAGCGGCGTCCGTCCTCTCCCATCAACGATTACCCTCAATGGCTGCAGTCTGGTTTTGCCCCCCTTGCCACTGCATCCCCTCGCTGAAAGCTGGGGGTCATCAACGACTACGGTATTCGCACCCACCATAACAGCGTCTACTATGTGCCGCAGGTAATGCACGAAGTTCCTGGACTCTTCGCCGCTTATCCACTTAGAATCACCATTTTGAGTGGCAATCTTGCCGTCAAGGCTCATAGCGAATTTGGCAATGACAAAAGGCAAACCAGTAGTAATGAACTTAATATAGCCTTCGTTTATCTCCCGTGCTTTCTCCTCCTGCTCGCCAACGAGGGTCTTTATGCCAGCCTCTTCCAACTTTCTCAGCCCATTTCCCGAAACCAGAGGATTAGGATCAATCAGTGCCACATGGACTTCAGAAATGCCAGCACTAATGATAGCCTCGGTACAGGGTGGAGTACGTCCCTGGTGACAACAAGGTTCCAGGGTAACATACATGGCTGCCCCGCGAGCCCTGTCTCCCGCTTGTTGAAGCGCCATTACTTCAGCATGAATTGAGCCCGGCGGCTGCGTGTACCCAAGGCCGACCACTACCCCGTCTCTAACCACCACAGCCCCGACAGCCGGGTTGGGACTGGTGTATCCCAAAGCCAATCCAGCCAGCGACAGAGCAGATTCCATGAAGTCCACAGGGCGAGCTAACACTTATGACCCCTTGACAGAATCCTCATATCACTTACTTGCACCAGGTCCAGTCCGCACCACTCACTCACTCCCTGGTTCAGCCAAGCCATCCAGCCTACCCATAGGAGAGGCTAGCCGAACAGAAAGGATTCGTCCAGTCTCTACCTTATGATAGCGAGTAGCTGGTGATTTGGCAACTTTGGTACAGGAGGAAAGCGCTGGTATTGAAGGGGCAGGAAGCTGTATCCCCGCAAGAAGCTCAACGCCGGTTGCCCGGATACAATCCACGCTTGCAGGCTCAGCGACAACCCCACCCCTGGCAGTGTCCTTGTTGCTCGTCGGCTGGCTCAGCACCATAGCTTGGTGCCCCATTGTAGCACCAAGCTTCTTCACAGGGCAAACCACCTGCCTGTGATGGAAATGATTCCTTCCAGCGCCACGGGTTACGATGGTTCACTGGACGTCAGTCAATTTCATAAACCATCTGGACAGTAAGCTGAAATTCCAGCTCTCCGGGGCTAATGGAGGTTTCTGGAGCAGGGGCAGCCGCTGCCTCCATCCCGTAGACGTCTCGCATCCTTATCGGTGGCGCGTAGGCGGCGCCTTCACAGATATAGACTGGCTCACCCAGGCTGACACCGGCCGCGTCGGCTATCTGCCTGGCTTTTGCCATAGCATCCTCTACTGCCTTCTCCCGTGCCTCTTCGTAATAAGGAGCCGGGTCATCAACCATGAAGCTTATGTCCTCGATGCGAGTCAGGTCACCGGCCGCTTCAGCTACAGCATCGATAACGCTGCCAGCTTTGTCCACTTCCCTTATCTTGGCAACCACTGTGTTGCTCACCCGATATCCGGTGATTTCCTCCCTATCCTCCCTTTCAATCCATCTCCGGACCGGGTAGATGCTATACCGCTGTGTCTGAATATCCTTCTCGGCTATGCCCTTACTCTTCAACACCTTCATTATGTGGTCCATAGCCTGAGCTGCGTCTCGCTGTGCTCCGGCAACGGTCGATGCCTCAGCTTCTACGCCGAGGCGCAGCAAAGCAACATCCGGAACCCCCGTCGCCTTGCCTTCACCGGTCACCGCCAGGCCGACATTCTGCTGGCTGAAGACTATACCAAGGTCCCCACCAAGTTCCGCTGCTTCCACCCAGGCCGAAATGCGCGGCGGAGAGACCTGCTCAAGATCCGCAGGCACGCAACCGCCAGCCCCCACCACAACGACAGCTAAGACTAAACTGGACAGCAATAACCAGAACTTTCTCATCCGTGTCTCCTTTCAATTCCTTATTCTGCACGCGTAGCCGCTTTGCCTACTTCCTCATAAACACCACCTCTTCCAATCGTGAAGTCGTGCCGCCCTGTGCTATTATTATAGAACGACAAGCGGACTATTAGGTTTAGCCTGAACAAAGCACAAGAAGGCCATGTAGACCATATTATACAGTCTAGGAGAATAGCGAGGAGATACTATTGGCGGCTGAACAAGAAATACTGTCTTCCATAGAGTTCCAGATGAGCTTACTACTGTTCGTAGCTCTGGCGGGTTACCTGATTGCATACAGGATAAACCAGTCCGCGGTCGTGGGCATCATCTTCGCCGGTATACTGGTAGGGCCCAGCCTGCTAGGCCTGGTCACTTACACTGAGTTTGTATCAAGCCTGGGGCATCTGGGCGCTGTCGTCTTGCTTTTTACCATAGGTCTACATTTCAATCTCAATGAGATAGCCAATATCAAGTATTTCGTGATTGCCCTCTTTGGAATACTTGTCCCCTGGCTCGGAGGGTTTGGTATAGCGAAGCTATTTGGCTATGACTACGGGGGCTGCATTTTCATTGGGACTGCCCTGACAGCAACAAGCATAGCAATCACCGCCAACGTCCTGAAGGAGATGAATAAGCTGCAGTCCAAGGCAGCAAAAGCAATAATCGGTGCCGCCATAATAGACGATGTCCTCAGCCTGCTGGCACTTTCCGTTTCACAAGAAATCGTATCGGGAACGCTGTCATGGTCCCTGGTCCTTATTACGATTGGAAAAGCAACAGGTTTCCTGGTTGTAGGTGTCTTCCTCGGGAGTATTGTCCTGAGCAGGGTTATGATCAGGATAGACAAGACCCCGCTGGCCATCAAATATCCTGAATCTCTCTTTATTTTCGCTATTATGGTTGCCTTTCTATATGCCATGGCAGCGGAGCTTATGGGGCTATCAGCCATAATAGGCTCCTTCCTGGCGGGGGTTTCCCTTACACGGGTCAGGTTAAGGAATAGCAGGAGCTTCAGAGATGGAGCTGAGCACCTTCAGATTATCTTCGCGTCCATATTCTTCGTCTCCCTGGGAGTCTTGATTGATTTTCACGCGATCACGCCGGACCTACTATGGTTTTTGCTCGTTTTGACTCTGGTTGCGCTCCTGGTTAAGTTCATAGGGTGTGGTGTTCCTGCAAAGCTGGTAGGCCTGAGCATGAAGGACTCCATCATTGTCGGCGTCGGCATGGTACCCAGGGGAGAAGTGGCTATGATTGTGGCCCTCATAGGGCTTAATCAGAACCTCATCATGCAAAACACGTATGCCGTCCTTGTCTTGATGAGCCTGCTGACGACAGTCATACCCCCCATCATACTGAGGAACTGGTTATTCAAGGGAAAAACAAGCGGGAAAAAGAAGGCGAAATCCCCGGCGGCTCCCGAATCCATGAGCCCCTATTCAGAGGCCTCACCTCCCGGGTGACGACTCACCCGGAATCAGTGTCCGACCGACACTGCTTACTCGTTGAGGCTGCTCATCAGGACATCTCCTTGTCGTTGCCAATCCTTCGCCTCCTGTCATTCCGGGCTCAGCGAAGCAATCCCTCCCCCTCTCCCTGGGCGGGAGATGGACCGGTGGGAAGCTGCTGCGGTTGCTTAGGGCCGGCGCTAGTGGGTAGGCTAGAGGTGCGGGTGAATGTGTTGTCATGCGACGTTGGAAGGAGCGTTGCGGCAAGCTGAGCGCCCTGAGCGAGCCCTCGCCTCGTGCCATGATCGGCGTGCGGTAGCGAAGCGTGAAGCGAAGCGCCGCAGGCGGCCGCTGCATACCCCGCTCTGGTGTATGCGCTGCCTCTCCCTGCGTGTGCGTGGTGTGAGAGTGAGGGTTGGGTAGCAGCGAGGCAGTGGGATAGGCCACGCTCGAGGGCGGGCAAGATTGGTATTTGCGTTTCGAGGTATTGACAGCCACTATGAGTGAGGGCTAGAATGCGCTGAGCATACACGAATAACAACACGAACTACATAGGCTGAGTTAGGAGAAGCAGACGGGATGGAACAAGGGCACTGGAATCGCTGATTGGCGGTTGGTGGTGCCCTTCTTTATGTAGGAGACAGTAAGTCGTGAGTGCCGAGTAGGAGGCTGTCATGAAAAAGTGCAAATGGTATTGCATTCTGGCTGTTGGGGTGCTGGTTCCTCTGCTAGCTTGTTGCCTTGTGGCCTGCAAAGCACCGGCGGAGTTTGAGGAAGTACCGGCACCGGCTGAGTTTGAGGTGGTGTCTTTGGATGTCACACCTCCAGAGGTTAGGGCTGGCGACTCGGTTAGTGTTACTGCCGAGGTGAAGAACATCGGCGGCAGCGAAGGCGTCTATACCGCCACGCTGACCATCGACGGAGCACAGGTAGAAACAAAAGATGTTTCAGTAGCACCTGGGGGCACGGAAACAGCGAGTTTCTCGCTGGTGAAAGACGAAGCTGGCACTTATCAGGTCGCCGTTGGTGACCTGAGTTCAAGCCTTGTAGTTCAAGAGAAAGCGCCTGTATTCGTGGCAAAGGAGATTGAGCTAAAATATGATGATGCGTGGGCGGAGGGTAGCTTGGCTTGGATTGGAGGATACCTTGTCGATTTTTCCCCACCAACTGTCCCGTTTGTTATCGATAAAATATGTATATGTGGCTGTCTTTATGGTAATGGCTTGGAAGATTTCAATTTCGAGATGGAAATCTGGGATAAGAATCAAAGTATACTGTATACCGCAACCTATCCTGTCAACAAGTTTGGCATATGCCCTCCATCATCATTAGTTGAGTTGGAAGTACCTGGGATAGAAGTAATGGATACATTCTATGTCCATATTTGGAGGGGCATTTGTAAGGGGCGTACTAGTCCAGATGGCCTCCTCATTTGTGTTGACGACACCCCTGTCAATGAACATTCTCAGGCAACAATTAGAACACACGAAGGTACCAATACCATACTCGACTACTGGCCTTATAGCCGTAGTCACCCTAACGAATGGTTCGGAGATAAAAGCAAGGTCAACTGGATGATACGGGTTGTGGGCACCATTATGGTGCCCGAAGAGTGACATCGCAACTCTACCGGTAGCCGGACTAAGCAGTGGTGAATACGCCCGGACATAATTGAGCGCGGCGATGGCTTGGTGTTGGGGCGATGAATGTTTCGAAGGTGTACTTGGTGTGGGCGCTTGGGGTTGGGGGTGTGGCACTGGTCGTCGGTGTGTGGGTGAGCGCCGAGCTCCTGTTGACGCTCATGGGGCTGGTTGCTATGCCGTCATGGTTGTGGTTGCTTGCGCGCTGCTTGGCGGTTGCGCAAGTGGTGTGTCTCTTGGGAGTGAGTGTATTGATGGCGATGGGGCTCAGTGGAGGGTTCAGAGGGTGGGTTGTGAGTGGTGTGCGTAGATGCGGTCAGTGGATACGCGGGTTGTTTTGACTCCCCCGTGAAGGGAAGGGATTGCTGCTCATTGATGGTGGGGAAGAGTGTATAGGGGGGATGTGGCGAGGGAGCGTGACGGTCGGGAATCAATAGAAATGACATAGGTAAAGGCATCATTAACACAGAGAACGCGTTCCCGACAGGCATTAATGGGGATCGGTTGCGGACCTGGATCACTCTTATACAAGGAGGGCATCGTGGCGAAGGAAATGCAAACGTCGCTATTTCATCTACTAACAAGGGACGAGGGCAAGGTTCAAATTGATCTGCGGGTAGGCGGATTGGCTGAGCTACAGGTCAAAAACTTCAAGGGTATTCGTGAATTATCCACCAAATTTGATCCGATTACCCTGCTTGTGGGTGCAAATAACTCGGGAAAGAGCACTTTGCTTCAAGCGATTGGACTATTCTACTATTGTATTGAAAAGTGTGGGATTCCAGATCCTACTGGCAAAGTTATCCTCAAGAAGCAAGTCATGCCTTTCTCGAGTTTTGACCTTATACCAGCACACGATATCAAAGAACTTGTGACTAATGGCATCACACCAAGTGACAGGAAACGTGGCATCTATATGTGGGGCAAGCTTTATTCTGGACAGCAATTTGACTTCACTATTTATTCTGCCTATTCAACACTTATGGTCATTCTACTAGGAGAGTCAGCTCCGAAAAAGATGAGTAAAAAGGAATTCGAGTTTGCGTCGAGGCAACCTCTTTACGTTCCCGGTTTTTCTGGAGTAGTGGCAAAGGAGTTCTTATCTACAAATCAGAGAGTTGAGGAGTTGCTCGGAAGTGGGCACCATAATGAAGTCTTGCGCAACCTGATACTTCGACTTGGGACTGATGACCGCATAGATTCGTTAAGTAGGATTCTCAGGGATGAGTTCTCTGTTAGATTCGAAGGAGTCCAAGGAGATCCGAATGCTATGAAATTTCTCCGGGCAGCATATCGAGATGATGCCCTGAGAATTCCTTTGGATATTATCAGCGCAGGTTCCGGGTTTTTACAGGTGCTTCAAATAATTACTCATGGTCTACAGTCTCCCTCTCCTATACTTCTTCTCGATGAGCCGGATGCGCATATGCATATGCAACTCCAAGAGCACTTCATAAATCTACTTCGGAAGTTTGCAGGCGACCACAAAATGCAGATCATAATGGCTTCGCACTCCGAAACATTCTCTAGAACTATGGATCTATCCGAAATTCGGCTCATAGACAGAAAAACTAATCGGTCCGATAGTTTTTCTGAGCCAATAACCATGAGGGCTGATCTTAACAGTCATGGTGTGTGGCCGGATGAGCCAGAACTAGCTGAGGCACTGCGGATCAAACGCGTGCTACTGTGCGAATCTTCTCCTGATGCTGAGCTTCTTTCTAGTTTTGCTATGAATCATATCCCAGATTGGAGTACGGTTGAGAAGCAATACCAGGTCATTACGACAGAAGGAGCCAATGATAACACTGTTGCTCGGATGCAGGCTGTTGTTGGGATATTGAACACGCTCTTGAGAGGCAATGTGTGTGTGGCCTACTTAAGAGATCGGGATCTCATGTGTGACGAGAGAAAGGAAAACGCGGAACAGCAATCAAAGGCGGAAGGCCTTAATCTTGTGATAACGCAACGGCGTAATCGCGAGTCTTATTTGGTGGAACCGAAGATTATCGAATCAGCTATACTGTCCCAACGCGACAAAGTTCCTGCTGAGTGGTCAAGTAATGGAGTGATTTCTAAACTTGTTAAGGGTTGGTGCCTTGAATACTGCTATGAAGAACTCGATGAATTGCCAGGAAAAGTCAGAGAGTACAACCAGCAATGGCTGCGCAATCAATTTACAGAGGAAACCGCCGGTAGAGGTGCACGGGCCCGTCTTGATGCATTTATCCAAAAGGACTGGTATGGCCAAATTAACTCTCAAGAGATCCCGTGGAAACTCATGGATGGTCGAGGAGCACTCAAATTTGTAAGACGAAAGCTCCAAGAGAAATCGATCATGTTGCCTGATGCGGTGTTGGTTAACCATTTAGGGGCCGCAGCCATTCCCGATGACTTTGATCGGCTCATTGAAATCATCAAGGCGTGGAAATAACCTGACCACCAAAAACCAGTTCAGTTCAAGATTTTGACGTTTTGTTTACTGTAGCTTGTTCTGTGTTTTGACTCCCCTGTGAAGGGGAGGGATTGTTGTTCAGTCATATTGGGGGGATAGTATGTGGAGGGTATTGGTCGGGGGAGCGGAAGTTGGGGTCGGGGTTGAACCAGAGGCGGGCGATAGTCAATAGTCAGCAGTCAGCAGTCAGGGGAAGCGGCTGCCACCACATCCCCACCGAGATTTTGCCACGGCACTCGGTGCCTCGCAACGACATTTGGGGCACATTAGCTTGACTCCGCGGGGTGAGCGTACCTCCCGGATCGGCGCCCTGGGGCAGTAGCGGTGCTGCGGTACTCGTGGCATATTGTCTACAATAGCATGCGCCTGCGGCGAGAGAGAGGAAAATCGTTTTTGGGAAAACAATTGCCGCTTGGAGAGGCATTCGGCTAGATGTGTTCGGGTTCGAAGGGGATGGGAGGCTGAGTGAGGGAATCGAGCGTCTGGCGGCCTTGGGCTAGGTCAGGTGAGGTCGCTTGGACGGTGAGGCCGGCGTCCTTGATGACCCTGGCGAGTGTGCTTTTCTTGACGGGAGTGTGGGCGGGGACTATCAGCTTGATGACGTTTTCTCCAGTTCTTTTCTGGAGACGGATGTGACCAACCTCTCTGCCAAACCCAAGGATGTGGTGCGTTTCTATAACGGCCGCGGAATGGCGGAGCAATGGATTAAGGAAGGCAAGTATGCCCTGAACTGGACCCGCCTCTCCTGCCACCGGTTTGTGGCTAACCAGGTACGGCTCCAGCTATTCATTCTGGCCTACAACCTGGGGAACTTCCTGCGCCGGCTGGTTTTGCCCGGGCCAATCAAGGACTGGTCATTGCGCAGTCTGCAGGCAAAGCTGATCAAAATGGGTGGACGGATGGTGCACCATGCCCGGCGGATTATCTTCCAGTTATCTGAAGTGGCGATATCCAGGGAGCTCTTTGCTGCTCTCCTGGGGGGGATAGCACGGCTAAGTCTGGCTCCGGGCTAAGCAGGCACCCGGACAATCTGAGCGGTGGGGTGACATGGGGGAAGTGTTGGCTCTTCAGGGGTAGAGCGGGCTTTAGAGGGAAGATTTTGGGTAGACAGCCCCTGATAATGAGGGTTCAGCAGGGTGGGCGGGTCCAGAGGGGTCATTGACAACCTTACGGTTAAGACGTATTATGCTGACCAAGGGCGATAAGTGATGATAATCGCCTAATTGCGAATTGATATGGGGAATCCCAGTTAACATCATTGAAGGAGGCGAGATGACCAAGGTCGCAAGAATAGTCCTACCGTGTCTGCTCGCGGGAATCACGTTTGCCGGATGTTTTACAGTACTTACAACAGGATGCTCACGTTCCGAGTACGATTTCGATGTCCTTGTAAGAGGGGGGACCGTCTACGACGGGACACTGGGAGACCCCTACGTCGCCGATGTGGGAATAAGGAATGACAGAATAACCGCAATCGGGAACCTGTCAGGCACGGCAAGGAAAATGCTGGACGCAAAGGGGTTGATCGTCACTCCCGGCTTTATAGATGTGCACACGCACGTAGACATCTCTTTCCTGATAACAGGCGAGCAAGTATCGCTTGCCTCTCAGATGCCGGAATGGAAAGAGAACCACAATTGGCTGCACCAAGGCGTTACTACCGTGGTCACTGGCAACTGTGGCCAAGGCTATGCAGATACCAGTAAGTGGTTAGGCATCCTTGACCGTCTAGGCTTCGGCAACAACGTCTATCATCTGGCTCCCTATGGTGCAATCCGGGAGGAACTATTTGGAAAAGACCTGACTCAACCATTGACCAGGGAGCAAATTGATGCCATGAAGGACAGATTGGCGGAAGAGATGGAAAAAGGCGCCATCGGTTTATCTGTCGGTCTTGAGTACTCACCCGATTACCTGGCAACGACCGAAGAACTCATTGAGTTGGCGAAGGTAGTGAAGGAATATAATGGCATCTATGTGACCCATATCAGAAACCAGACTGGCATGATATACCCTGATGGTAGAGTTGGGGTACTGGAAGCTATTAAAGAGGCTATTGAAATAGGCAGACAGGCGGCTGTCCCAGTCCAGATTTCCCACATACAGGTTAATGTACCGTGGGACGATGTTCAGGCCTCCCAAATGCTTGAACTAATTGAGCAGGCTCGCAAAGAAGGTTTAGATGTGACCACTGACCAACATCCCTATGATGTGGGATTTGCCCCCATAACATATCGTCTTCCCAAAAAATATGTCGTCAGTAATCAAATCAGGGATGAGTTCAAGACCCTGGAGGGTAGAAGGGAACTTGAAAAAGCCGTAGAGCAGGACTTTACTATCCTGGACCCGGGAAGGATTGTAGTTTGCTCTCTTACCTCCAAAGAATTAGACGGTAAGACCATCAAGGAGATTGCCGACGCTCAAGGAAAAGAGCCATCCGATTGTTTTGTTGACATAGCTACAGCCGGTGACATTCCTACGTTCGCCTTGTTTCATGAAATAAGCGATAAGATTAATAGAGATATCATGCCTCATGACTATGTTTTCACCGCGTCTGACGGTCTTCTCGATCTCGGCATTATGAAAGCACATCCAAGATACTACGGAACATTTGTCAGAAAGATTCGTACTTATGCACTCGACGAAAAACTTATAACGCTAAACGATGCCATAAGATCAATGACCTCACTGCCTGCTGATAAATTCAAAATGAAGGGACGTGGTTATATAAAAGTTGGTAACTTTGCCGATATCGTAGTGATCGACTTGAAGACTATCAGGGAACTTGGCACTTACCAGGACCCCGCCCAGTATCCGGAGGGTATAATCCACGTGTTGGTAAATGGCGTAGTGTCTATTGAAAACGGCAAATCCACTGGCGAAACGGGTGGTAGACCGCTGAGAAGGGAGTGAGCAGCCTAGCTCATAAAAACCAGTGGCCTCTAGAGTGACCTCCCCCCAATAGTTATACCTCTTCTTAAGTTAGTCGCACTTCTTGTGGACTTGCCCCCATTTTACCCCGGTGGTCTAAAACATGGCGATAATGGTAAGAAATAACAACTAACATAATGACGAACGCGGATTAGTTCCTACCTCATGAATTTGATAGTGGACTGCAGTCTCCCAGACCGCTGTTTATCTGAACGATTAGATACGCGGACGCTCGCTTGACGCTTGGACAACACGCGACAATACACCAACGGACGGTGTCAGTATCTAAATCATGCTATTGTTGTGTCGTATGTTCGATCAAATAGCTTCGTATTCAAATATGCTACAATGCACGACGGTTTTGAATATAAACTAAGTATTTTAGGTTATACATAACGTCAAATTGTTACACCCTTAATGCTTCACGATTGTGTTAGTGTAGAATGAATCGCCCCGAGTTAGTCAAGTGCATTGTCTAGTGGAAGAGGCTGCTGCTGGGGTGGGATGGGTTTGGAACGGCGAGGTTTGGCTTTCCAGAGGTCGGGGCGATCTAGGAACATAGCGGATTGAAGGTGCTTTAGATTTGGTGCTTTGCTGGGTATTTCAGTTTAAGTAAAGATATCAATTACTGAGGGTACCTCAAGTTATCATCTGCCCAAAGTCACTGTACCATGTACCATCTCTGAAAAAGCCGACCGTGTCGAAGACACAAAACGCCCAAATGTGACCTACATACGTTGGACAGGCTGAGGTCACATTCAAGCGTCCGGTCTCGTACCGAGGCATATTGGGCAAATGCTCAAGGTAATGCAGCAATCATTCTCTTGTATTCATCTTCCGTGAAGGCACGAAAACTATTGGTGTGCACGTTACCTTGCGAACCGATAGTGAGAGCTGCCTTACCCACTGCTTCATCATCTGGCGCTTCCAGAATGAACATGGTATCGTATTGCCCCATGCCCATGACGGCATAGAACTCTTTCACCTTGGCACCCACAGCCTGACAGTTTTTTTTTGGCGGCTTCGACCCTGGCAGGACTGTCCTTGATATCCATTATTCCTTGCTGTGTGAATCCGAAAAACATAACATAAGTGGGCATAGTGCTACCTCCTTTATCTGGATTTCGCCATTCTAATTGATGCCAGAATACTACACTCCTGCTTCCTGCCTGTCAATGCTTATGACAAGCCTGGAATCAAATCTCACAGCCACCGCACGAGTGTCCGATGAAATTAGTTAGTAATACATACATGTACACAAACCGCTAGATCGTTACTCGCTGCTCCAAAGGGGGTCACTTGAATTGAGAGGTCTCTTGTCCCAAAGCCAAAGCAGTGCTAGAATTGGTTGAATCAAAAAGATCTCGGTTTTGGTCTGGACAACCGCAAAGGACGACGACCTAATGAATGAACACCAACCGAACCAAAAGATTCCATTGCGCGTTCGAATC
>JADHWZ010000027.1 GCA_016783225.1 Dehalococcoidia bacterium
TGGGTTGACCAACCTACCGAGCATGCGAACAACCTCATCGTTAGGTTTTAGAGTCAGACTCTCCTTACTTATCATCAAGCCTTTAGCCCACGCGTCAAGCCCGTCACTATAGCCACCTATTCGTGTACCATAGCAATTAGTCGTGTGGCCCCAACAGCATGGGTAAATACGAGCAAACTCTTGCCCATGTTGTTTAACTCCAATAAATCTTGGGTCTTGGTCTTCTTTAGTCCTTTTGCGCTGGGAAGCTAATGCAGTAAACCTGTGACCATTTGGCGTTACTAGCTGCTGTTCACCAGCATCATCTAAGCGTTTCCAAACAATATCAAATCTACTCTGTAGTATCTTTTGACTTTGATGCCGTATACTCATTGCATTAGCCTGTAACTGACCTGCCCCCAGCAATTGTACCACGTCTTAATCCGTAGTTGTTGGAGCGCAAACCCGTATGATTGCCTGGGGGTAGAAGCGCAGAAGTAACAGATCTTGTCACAGCGGAAATCAGGGGCGTATACGTGAGTTGTTTCTGGATTTCGGCGGGCTATCGGCTTTATTTTCTGTGACCTGCGCCCATAAGTCATACCAAGTTCTAAGTTAGTCTGGCTGAGGGCATTTCAAGTTCAAACTAACATTCCGATGAAATGCCAACTACTTAGGTAAGCCTCCGAACTTCTCCGATATACATTTTTTCATTTCTCTGAAGTAGTACCAATCAACCTGTATAGCTTTGCGTATCAGCCCCGCCTTATCTGGAGTCCCTTGTATTACGGCTCGTAAACCCAGTTTGTCCGGTTCTGGGTCGCACCCCTCATTTCTAATCAAACGCTTACCTTTTGGTACCCATCGGGAGCTCAGGTTCAAGCGACCTGGGAAAGGTATTTTGATAAGCGTGGTGTGCTTGCCATCTTGCTGCAGACCTCTTCTCAGAGCATTGGCTACATCATTACCTGCACCGATGATTAAATCCGGCTGCAACACTTCAACTTCATACTTGGAATAGCATTTCCACATCGTATCGTATATGTCCAGGGGAGGGTTAGCATCCAGACGGGTGCCATCTCCCTTCTGTCGATAGAATGAGAACTTTACGAAATTTGTAACGGCGATTTTGTCATCAACGTTATCTGATGGTTCATAGTCTGTATTCGGATAGGCATCCAACGCCAATGCAGCAATAACCTTGAGATGCCCATCGTCGTACGGAGTTATAGAAACACTCGGTTTGTCAGGATAGTAATATTGGCGTAGCATACCTTTGTCAGATCTCTTTCGCCACACTGTGACAGCACTTGGAGTCCGGGCAAGATTTTGAGACATAGCGTATATCAGGACTCGGGGTGTCGGACCAAAGTACAGCTTACCTATGTAGGGTACGTATGGTCCCAAATATTCGCCGTTCGCATTCACTACATTGTCGTAGTAATCCTGAGGGGCGTAGCTTTGTTGTGAATGGTGCGATATTAGAGCGGCCTTTGCTACTTCAACGTCCGACTGCATGGTATGTCCTCGCTTGGGTTGTTGCCCATCTTATATCGCATTGTAGGATTATCCCCCCTCCTCTGGGGGTCGAGACGTTACAGGCTGGGTGAGGAATTCGGCATATACAATTGGGCTCAACTTGCTTCAGGCAACCGCCAACTCGCTAACGATTTCACGAAGACTTGACGCCATTGGTCACTTCCTTCCTCCCAGTCTCAGCGACAGGAAATAGCCAGCCACTATAAGAGCGTATCCGAGCAGAATGGTAATGACGCTACCTACTGCAATCCGAAGATCAAAAGTAGGTGTGGTCGCTGAAACGTGAGCGTAGCTAAGAAAAGCAATGCCCACACCTGTTACGCCGATACCGGTGTGAGTTAGCCACCCAGGTTTTAGTTCTCTATACAGTTCCTCTAAGCGCTTCGACATCCCACTTACAACCTTATTCAGCTCGGCAAGTTGGCTCTGCACGTCTCTTGAGTCTTGGGTTATTTGGTCACTCTGTAGGGTATCTATATCAGGTGCAGTCACACGTTCCTCATTGGCTCTTTCTCTCTGTTTCTTGATATTGCGCCTCCTAAGCAAGAATGAACCGCCAATGATCAAACCGAGAAATGCATAAGTCCACAGTCTTCTTCTCGGGTTATCGTGCCTTTCGTTGCTAGCTTGTGTATCGTCCATTCATCCCTCCCTCCTAATGTACTAAAGTGCCCGCTGCTCGCATCACACACAATATGTCAACCCAATTATACACCGACCGCAAACGAAGGGAAACGCCCGCCGAGTCTAATCCCCAATTCTTTCCCCTTATGTGAAATACCCCATTGAGAACGCTTAAAGTCCCAAGAATCGAGGATTCTTCTTGAAAGTGATACGCTTGGGCCTTGAAACATGACCATTCTCCACGTCTTTACTCTTCTTTTACCATCTGATTCTGAAAATGATTTTACAGGTTCCATTGCAGTTGTTGGTGTTTCTATCCGTAATAGCCTCGCCCTCAAGGCCCAAGGCTTTGAGCCAGGAATCGAATCTCGTTTTGGCTGCACATCGGTGAATTTCCGTGATTCCTGCTTTGCTCAGGTTCTTATAGACATAGCATTCCAGGACGTGCCCTAAGAGTGAGCTATTATCCAGGGGCTTAAACTCATACTTGTGTTCTTCAGGGAAATAGAGATCGGCGAGGATTACCATCAGTGCTTCAAGGTCGTCAATATTCTTGATCTTCCCGTAATCGGTCTCTGCAATTAATTGTTTGATTTCCGTTTTCCCGAAGGACTTAGTTACTGCGAGATTCAGTTTAGTGGCGGTATCGAAGCCAAGTTCTTCTATCGATTTCAAGAACGACCTTGCATCGTGTAAGACCCAGACGTTCCGTAGGACCTTTTCTTTTTGCTCGGATGTAAGCTTAACTTGTTTCGGACTCATGTCTTAATACCTCCCTTCTGACTTTTCAAGGAATCTCTCCTCCAAATCCTGGATACTGATAAGAGTTTCGCGGCTTTAGCGCTTTTGACTATTCACCGAAATAAAATGTGCGACCTCTAAAATGGTAGCCTGTGTCATGCTCAATCTCATTATATGGCCTCGACTGGTTGAGCTCAACACTTCAACCGCTGTCCCCGGTCTACTTTGCGTTCCGTTTTTGTCCTGATAAGGACAACTCCCCGCTTAGGGATAAGGAGGGTATCTCCCTGAAATCCTTCCTCTTATGTGAAATACCCCATTGAGGGCGGTTAGTTTATTCGGAGAATAGATTGTCGTACTCTGGCTTGGGTGGATTGGAACATCGGCTCCAATCATGCCTAGAGCGGATGCTCCAGGCTACCCCTACTTTCATCATTGGTTGGTGGGCACGTGTCCATGTCCGTTTGTTTGTTTGGTATTGAATTGCCAGAATTATCCCCTGTGTTAGGGTCGGGAAGTCACAGCCTGTCCTCAGAACCGACGAGCACAATGCGTTGACAGCTAGGGTCTATGAACATATAATGCTCCCACGGGAACTAAATACAAAGGAGAGCAATAATGTGGGATGCTTCAAAGTGCGACCTGTGCGGCGACTGTCTGGTGAAGTGCCGTTATGTCGATTATGACAAGGATAGGGCAGTTGCTGAGATCAAGCTGCTCATGGAGGGCAAAAACGCCGACATCCTCAGCACGTGTACCACCTGCGTCGCCTGTAATGACTACTGCCCGACGGGAGCCGATCCCTCTAACCTCATCTTCAAGATGCAGGAGAAGATGGGCACCTGTCCCATAGTGGTAGTCGGTAAACCGGCACTCGAGCAATTGGTCAGCGGACTCGAGGGACGGGGAGACCCCAGGCAGCTGATACCGGGCGACCCTGATAAGCCGGTCCTCTCACTCGACGGCTTCCAGTATGAGCAGTTCCCCGATGGCACCCTTGACAGCCAGCTATTCAAGGGCATGACCGTCGTCAGGGGTGGTGAGTATATGTCCCTCGCCGGCTGTGTGCATATGGGTGGGGAGAGCTTTGTTGAGAAGTACGGCCAGGGGGTCATTGACAAGCTCGCCAGTTTGGGCAAAGACATCGTGTACATCCACAATGAGGGTTTTGTTCTAGTGCATGTCAAGGCCAAGGAGTACGGTTTCAACGTTCCCTTCAAGTACATGCACCTCTTCGAGTACCTGCGCAACTATCTGAGGGACCACCAGAATGACATCACCAAGCTGGGCAAGAAGGTCGCCTACCAGGCTAACTGCGCCACCAGATGGATCCCGGAGCATGATGCCTTCCTTGACGAGGTCTTCGAGCTTGTCGGCGTGGAACGGCCGGCCAGGCAGTATGAGCGGTTGAACGCCGTCTGCTGCAGCGGGCCCCTTATCTACACCAACAGGGAGTTGGCCATTGACATCCAGAAGAAGAACTTCGAGGACGCCATCAAATTCGGCGCCGATGCCCTGATAACTTCCTGCCCCATATGCGACGGAGTGCTCCGGCGACCCAGTTCACAGTCTGGTCTGCCCAAGATCTTTATCACTGACCTGTGCCGCATTGCTCTCGGTGAAAAGCCCTGGCCAGAAGGCTCCGGGTAGCCAAGCTCCATTCCAGGTAGTTGCGGGATTGATGGCATGGAGCCTCTCGGTTGAGGCACGTAGCAGAGACAATGCTCTCAGACCTCTACGGCGGACCAGGGACTGGTTTTGTCGTGCTCGGGACGCCTGGCTAGAACTTTTCCCTTATGTGAAACACCCCATAGAGAGCGCTTCACTGCTATCTCAAAAAATGCGGGACGTGCTGCTCAACTGGGAGAAAGGAGCCCCTTTTGGAGATAAGTCTGGGTGAACGGTTTGATATGCCAGCAGTCCTTGTGCTGGGGGCAGGCGAAATACGGGAATTGATCAGCATGGGCGAGGCGCTAGAGGTTGTTGAAAAGGCCTTCAGGCTGGGAGCTGAGGGTAAGGCCGTTATGCCCCCCAAGCTGTACCTGGAGCTTCCGGATTACCACGGCGATTTCAGGGCTATGCCATGCTATGTTGACGGGATTGCTGGGCTCAAATGGGTATGCGCATACCCGGATAACAAGCGCCGCAATCTACCAAGCGTGATAGCTACAATTATCCTATCCGACCCTAAGACAGGGTGTCCCCTTGCTATTATGGACGGCACGTATATTACCGAGATCAGGACTGGGGCTGCAGGAGGCATAGCCGCCAAGTACCTGGCCAGGAGAGACTCATCTGTTGTCGGAGTAATAGGGGCCGGCGTACAGGCCAGGTCACAACTGTCGGCCATAAGCCAGGTGCTGACGGAGGTTAGAGTGGTGAAGGTATTTGACCAGAATAAGGATGCCAGTCTGAAGTATGTGCGGGACATGGAGGCAGAGCTGAATATCAACGTTCGCGCCGTGGAGACTGTCCGTGAGGCAACAGAGGCCGATGTTGTGGTGACCGCCACTCCGTCAACAACGCCGGTTGTTAGCCGGCAGTACATCAAGGCGGGGACTCACATAAACGCCATCGGTGCGGATGCCAGGGGCAAGCAGGAGCTGGAAGGAGAGCTGCTAAAGAGCGCCAAAGTCGTAGTTGACGACTTCGAACAGGCCTGTCACTCAGGTGAAATCAATGTCCCATTGTCACGGGGCACATTGAAGGTCGACGAAGTCTACGGGACTCTGGGCGAGGTTGTGGCTAACGCCAAGAGGGGACGCGAAAACGACCAGGAGATAACCGTTTTCGATTCAACCGGGCTGGCAATACAGGATATCGCCTGTGCCAGGTTCGTATACGAAAAAGCTCAAGGGAGAAAGGGTTCTGCGTCGCGTTGAGCGACAGTCGTTGATGTTACGAGAGAGCTTTGGAAGAGAGCCGGAGCTTCTGAGGCGGCTCCGCTCTCCAGTATGGCGGAATCTGCGGAGCAAGCGACAAGAGGAAGGATAGGATAACGAGGAGGTAGAAATGACTAGCAAGAGGGCAGAGGAGCTTCTCAAGGCCGATGAGGAGCTCATACTACATCCGGCCTGGCCGATTGGAAGTGAAGCCGCCGGCCTAGTATTTGAGAAAGCCAAGGGGGTAATCCTGCAAGATGTGGACGGCAAGGAATACATCGACATTTCTGGCCAACTGATGAACGTCAACCTGGGACATGGGCGCAGGGAAATCATCGACGCAATCGTGAAGCAGGCAAACGAGCTGCAGTACACTGACGCATTCCGGGGCAAATCCAGTAGAGCGACTATCGAATGTGCGCAAAACCTGGCCAAGATTACCCCGGCAGGACTGAAGCATTTCCTGTTCGCTGCCGGCGGTTCAGAGGCCAATGAATATGCCTTCGAGCTTGCTCGACTCTACTGGCGAAGGCAACAGAAGGCCAACAAGTTCAAGATTATCAGCCTGCGCCATAGCTACCACGGCATTTCCTTCGCGGCTGCCACTGCTTCTGGGATAGGAAGGGGAAACATCACGGCCGGCTTCGAGCCGTCGGTGCCTGGTTTCTTGCGTATCCCTTCATACTGCTGCTACCGTTGCGATTTCGGGCTGGAGTATCCTGGCTGTGGTATGCACTGCGCCAAGTACCTTGAGACGACCATTGAGGACCACGGTGCGGAGAGCGTGGCGGCCTTCATCGCTGAGGGAATGCACGGCGCAGGTGGGGTGATCCCGCCGCCACCAGAGTGGTGGCCGTTAATCAGAGAGATATGCACTAAACACAACGTACTGCTGATTGACGACGAGGTAATGTCTGGCTTTTGCAGGACGGGCAGGATGTTCGCTATAGAGAACTGGGGCGTTGTGCCGGATATGATGACCATGTCCAAGGGTATCAACAGCGCCTATCTGCCATTCGGAGCGGTGGCAATCAATGACATGGTCTTCGAAGGCCTGAAGGGCAGCATCTTTATCGGGTTCAGCTCTTGTGGGAATCCTATTTGCAGCGCTGCTGCATCCGCAGCCATAGACGTCTACATCAGGGAGAGAATTGCTGAGCACGTGGCCAAGGTAGGCGAGCACGTGAAAAAGCGCCTTGATACTGAGTTTGGGCCTCTGCCCTACGTAGGTGACATTCGTGGGCTTGGCCTGTTCATTGGAATTGAGCTGGTTGCAGATAAGGCCACCAAGGCCAAGTTTGATCCAGCCTTGAATGTGCCGGAGAAACTGGGCAGACAGATGCGCGAGAAGGGCATCCTGGTGCGCGCGGACGACGCCATGATCGTTGTTGCTCCACCACTCATAATCACCAAAGAGGAGATCGACAGAGCGCTGGACGTGATGTATCCCGTGCTGGCCGATTTCAAACCAGTCTAAGCGGGCAAGGCGCAAAAACAAGCGGCTTGCCCAGACAGTTGTCCATGAAGCATGTTGTTCGCAACTGCTTGCCTTGTGCAATGCGGACGAGCTCCCCGGCCATACCTTCCGAATACCCGCGCTGGTGCCAGGTGAGTCGTTGCATGTTCGCTGCCATTTGGCTATAATCAACCAAGCAGCAATTGCCCTGCGTGGGGGCTGAAGACTGAACCATAGACTTTGTCTATTGCATACCTCAGCGCAGCACAATGAATGATGGAGAACGCTCCCGCCTCTGTTCCAAGATGCTGTTTGGGGTGGAGTGGTTCGGCACAGGGCGAGGTTGAGTCCAGTCGCGACTAGTACAAACACATCTATTTCGGCCAGGCTGAGTTCGCGCAGACTGTCCTCGACGACGGCTACTTCCACAGGGGGTTGACTGCTAAGACCACAAATTCGCATTAAGGAGGTGTGAAAATGGATTTCTCTTTAGATGGCAAGATGGCTCTTGTAACCGGCGGCGGCCGCGGCATCGGGCGAGCTGTGGCACTTGGTCTTGCCCGGGCCGGCGCGGATGTCGTGGTGGCCAGTCGGAAACTTCCTGATCTGGAAAAGGTGGCTGAGGAGATAAGAGGTCTGGGCAGGAAATCCCTGGCTGTAGCGGCGCACATCGGCAGGGTCGAGGAAATCAGCAATCTAGTCAGCAGGGTGAAGGAGGAGTTCGGGAAGATCGATATCCTGGTGAACAACGCCGGCACGAACCCCACTATGGACCAGGCCCTGGACATAGATGAGCGTGCCTGGGACTCAATCATGAACCTCAACCTGAAAGGGTTGTTCTTTGTGAGCCAAGCGGTGGCCAGGGTGATGAAGGAACAGGGTGGAGGCAAGATTATCAACATCGCCTCGGTGGCGGGGATTACCCCCGACATATTGCCAGTTTACTCTATGAGCAAAGCCGGGGTGATCATGGCGAGCAAGGTCATGGCGCAGCAATGGGCACAGTACAACATCAGGGTAAACACGGTAGCCCCCGGGCTAACCAGGACTCAATTCAGCCAGGCACTCTGGAGTAACCCGGACATCCTACAGGGCGCTATGAGTAGAACTCCCATGGGGCGGATAGCCGAGCCTGAGGAGATGGTAGGGGCTATCATTTTCCTGGCCTCTGATGCCTCCAGTTATGTAACCGGGCAGGTCATAGCCGTGGATGGAGGCATCAGCATATAAGGAGGCACTGTGTCGGTGTAGCTTAGTAGAAAGCACATATGGAAATATCGAATAACGGGAGGTCAAAATGATTACATCGAGTGAGTATCGCAAGAGGTTGAGCAAGATGAGGCGGAATGTCTACATGGATGGCGAGCTTGTGGATCGCGAGAATCCGCGGATGGAGGGGGCGGTAAATGTCCTGGCCAAGACCTATGACTTGATAAACGACCCGGAATTCAAAGAGTATGAGGATATACTCACGACCACGTCTCACCTGACTGGCAAGAAGATAAACCGGTTCTGCCACACTCATCGGAGTGTTGAAGACCTGCTTGCCAAGCAGAGGATGACAAGATTGGCGTGTCACCAGGTAGGTGGATGTATTGCCAGGTGTATGGGCATCGACGCTATCAACGCAAATTCCGTGGTTAGTTACGAGGCTGACCAGGCGTACGGCACTGAGTATCACAAGAGGTTTGAGAACTGGTTGAGGGAGTTCCAGGAGAACGATCGCACCGGTTGCTGTGCCCAGACAGATGTCAAAGGAAACCGCCCGTGGAGACCTCATGAACAGCTAGACCCAGACCTCTACCTCCGCGTGGTGGAAACGAAAAGCGATGGTGTCGTCATCAGGGGAGCCAAGGTGCACAACTCAGTTGCCCCCTGTGTGGAATGGCTCATGGTGCTACCTACACGGCGACTGACGGAAGAGGAGGGTTCTTGGGCGATTTCCTGTGCTGTTCCGGCTGATGAAGAGGGTGTAAAGCTAATTGTTAGCGCTGCCAACTATGAGGTCTCTAAGGACCTGGGCATGGCGGGTCCTTTTGGGTCGGCTGACTCTCTGACGATTTTCGACAACGTGTTTGTTCCCTGGGAGAGAGTGTTCCTGAATGGAGAGTATGAGCTGGGTGGCAGGCTGGCGCTTTTGTTTGCCCTGTATCACCGCCACAGCTACACTGGCTGCAAACCGGCTATGACGGATGTTCTTACAGGGGCCACTGCGCTGATGGCTGAATGCAACGGGATAGAAAAGCAGGCGCATGTGAGGGAGAAGCTGGCTGAGCTGATCTGTACTTCTGAGCTGTGCTATGGGACAGGTATTGCCGCCGCGATCAATGGCCAGAAGTCGGGTTCGGGAACGTATATACCCGATATCCTGTACTGCAACGTAAGCCGCAGGCATGCAGGTGTAAATATCTACCATGAGTTCGACATCCTGGCCGATATTGCTGGAGGCATGCCTGCAACCTTGCCGCGCGAGGGCGATTGGTTGAACCCGGAGACTCGCCCATTCATGGAGAAGTACATGATGCGGAACCCGGAGGTGCCCATCGAAGACATACACCGTGCCTTTCGCTGGGTACAGGCTATATCATGTTCAGAGCTTGCTGGCGTCATGCAGTACGCTGGCGTTCACGGTGGCGGTTCTCCCAGGATGGAACAGATAGCCATCATGGGTAGCTACGATGTGGAGAAGACGAAGAGTATCGCCAAACGCCTGGCGGGCATTCCGGTAAAGGAGGAATACTCCTTCGGTAGGTTGGGGGTGACGCCGGGAGAACGGTGAGTTGGAATCGGGTTACCAAGAGGCCTCTTTGCAGTTTCGCAGAGAGTGGTAGTTGGCGGTGAGGGAACGCCCCACAGTGGTAGTGTGACAGTTGGGAGATGAGGTTTCACTCAGGAGGGCACGGTGATTACATCAAGTGAATATCGCAGAAGACTGAGCAAGATGAGGCGGAATGTCTACATGAACGGCGAGCTCATAGACCGCGACGACCCCCGGCTGGAAGGAGGGGTCAACAGGCTCGCTAAGACCTACGACATGGTGGCGGCCCCGGAGTTTAAGGAATATGAGGGCATTCTTACGGCTACATCTCACCTGACCGGTGAGAAGATAAACCGATTCTGCCATATTCACCGAAGCGTTGCCGATTTGCTTGCCAAGCAGAGGATGACCAGATTGGCCTGCCACCAGGTAGGCGGGTGCATCGACAGATGTATGGGTATCGACGCTATCAATGCAAATTCCGTGGTCAGTCATGAGGCCGACCAGGCGTACGGAACTGAGTATCACAAGAGATTTGAGAACTGGCTCAGGGACTTCCAGGAGAATGACCGCATGGGTTGTTGCGCTCAGACAGATGTCAAAGGAAACCGCCCGTGGCGACCTCACGAACAGCTGGACCCCGACCTCTACGTCCACGTGGTAGAGACAAAAAGCGACGGTGTTGTCATCAGGGGAGCCAAAGTGCACAACTCGGTTGCCCCTGTTGTCGAAGAGATCATGGTGATACCTACCAGGCGACTGACGAAGGAGGAGGGAGAGTGGGCGATTTCGTGTGCGGTTCCGGCCGATGCAGAGGGCGTGAAACTGATTGTCAGCGCCGCTAAGCAGCCTATCTCCAAGCGGTTAGGGATGCCCGGCCCCTATGTGGGCGCCGACTCTCTGACGGTTTTCGACAACGTGTTTGTTCCCTGGGAGAGGGTGTTCCTGAATGGCGAGTATGAGCTGGGTGGCAGAGTGGCGCTCTTGTTTGCCCTTTTCCACCGCCACAGCTATACGGGCTGTAAGCCAGCCTTGACAGACGTGCTTACGGGAGCTACTGCCCTGATGGCTGAATGCAACGGGATAGAGAAGCAAGCGCACGTCAGGGAGAAGCTGGCGGAAATGATTTGTACCTCGGAGCTGTGTTACGGCACGGGAATTGCCGCTGCGATTAACGCTGAGAAGTCGGGCTCAGGAACCTACATTCCAGACATAGTATACTGCAACGTCAGCCGCAAACATGCAGGTGTAAATATCTACCATGAGTTCGATATCCTGGCAGATATTGCTGGAGGGATGCCTGCAACCTTACCGCTGGAGGGCGATTGGTTGAACCCGGAGACTCGCCCGTTCATGGAGAAGTACATGATGCGCAACCCGGAAGTTCCGATTGAAGATATACACCGTGCCTTTCGCTGGGTGCAGGCCATATCGTGCTCGGAAGCGGCTGGCGTGGCGCAGTATGCGGGCGTTCACGGCGGTGGTTCTCCCAGGATGGAGCAGATTGCCATCATGGCCAGCTACGATGTCGAGAAAACTAAGAACATCGCCAAGCGCCTGGCTGGCATTCCCGTGAAAGATAAATACTCCTTCGACAGGTTCGGGGTGATGCCGGGAGAACGATAAGTCCCGGCAGGTGGAGGCAAAGCCTGGGTTTCGGTGTGATAGGCGTGCCATTCAGTAGTACTGGACAGGAGGTGAAATGGAGTTTGAGACGATTCTCTACGACAAAAAGGATAACGTTGCCTGGATAACGTTTAATCGGCCGGACAAGTTGAATGCGCAGAACGAGACCTTGCTTGGTGAAGTCGTTGCCGCGCTGGAGAAGGCCAACGACGATGATGAGGTGTACGTCATCGTCATAACGGGGGCTGGAGATAGGGCTTTCAGCGCCGGTGCTGATATCAGTATGTTTTCCAAATGGGGTCCCATTGACGTCATCAAGTGGACCAAGGCGACAAGAAGGCCATACGAGTTCATAAGGGAGATTCCCAAGCCGGTCATAGCCATGGTGAACGGGATTGCAGTTGGCGGCGGGACTGAGATATCGATTGCCTGCGACATAATCATAGCCGCCGAGAATGCCCAATTTGGGCAGCCGGAGATAAGCGTTGGAGTTATACCGGGTGGAGGAGGCACCCAGATGTTGCCGAGGCTCGTGGGGGAGAAGAAGGCCAAGGAGCTTATCCTGACCGGCGATTTCATCTCAGCCGAGGAGGCCTTGCAGCTCGGGTTGGTCAACAGGGTTGTCCCAAAGGAGAAGCTGAGGGAAGCGGTTGACGAAGTCATCGGTAAACTCAAGAGCAAGAGCCCGGCCATCTTGAAGTTTGCCAAGCTGGCGGTGAACAAGTCCCTTGAGACTCCCCTTTCAGTCGGGATCCAGAGCGAAGCCGACCTCTTTGCCCTCTGTTTCGGAACCGAGGACCAAAAGGAAGGGGCAAAGGCTTTCCTGGAGAAGAGGCCTCCCAGGTACACCGGGAGATGAGTCGGGGGTTCCTTGCATAAGTTCTGGAAGCGGTCGAGAGAAGACTGCCAGGGGTCTATCTCGCTTTTCGGTTGGTGGTCTCTCGTGGGGTTTGGGGAAGAAAGTAAAACTTGGAGCGATAAGAATGAAATTATTACAGCCTATTAGCATTGGAAAGATGGAACTGAAAAACCGGCTGGTGGTGCCACCCATGGGGACCGGCTTTAGTGCGCCCGATGGAACGGTATCAGACCGGCTCATCGAGTACCACGAGGCCAGGGCCAGGGGAGGCTTTGGGCTCGTCATCGTGGAGGTGACCGCTATCGATCCTCTGGGTAAGGGGAGTCCCATCCAGTTGGGCATCTGGGACGACAAGTTCATACCCGGGTTAGGCCGCCTTGTCGACCGGATCCACGCCGCTGGCGCCAAGATTGCTGTACAGTTGCATCATGCCGGGCGTGTGGCATTTTCCTCTAATGTCGGTGGCCAGCAGCCCGTAGCCCCATCGCCTATCCCTGACCGCGTTTTTCGAGAGATGCCCAGGGAGCTAACCGTAGAGGAGATAGGTTCGCTGGTTGAAGCCTATGCCCAGGGGGCACGGCGTGCCAAAGAGAGCGGTTTTGATGCGGTAGAGCTGCATGGCGCCCATGGCTACCTCATAGCCCAGTTCATGTCAGCTTACGCAAACAAACGGACCGACGAGTACGGCGGTAACTTAGAGGGATTCCTGCGCTTTCCCCTGGAGATCTTGCAGCGGACGAGAGAACTGGTGGGGCCTGATTACCCCATCCTGTTCCGCATCAGCGCTGACGAAGCGGTTCCCGAAGGCCGTACCATTGAGGAGAGCGTGGTGGTAGCCAAGCGGCTCGTTGAGGCGGGCGTTGATGTGCTTCATGTCTCCGCAGGAGTACCTGAGTCGTCTCACCTCACCAGTGCGCCTCCTGCCATGGAGCCAGGATTCAATGCCGCGGCGGCTGCTACCATCAAGTCGGCTGTTTCGGTGCCGGTCATTGCCGTAGGACGGATAGTAAACTCTGGCGTTGCCGAGGATATCCTCAGCTCCGGGAAGGCCGACCTGGTGGCCATTGGGAGGGCGTCATTAACCGACCCTGAATTCGCCATCAAGGCAGCAGAGGGCCGCGATGAGGATATTGTCAAGTGCCTTTCCTGCAATGAGGGCTGCATTGATATGCTGATGCTGGGCACGCCGCCGATAACCTGCATTCAGAACCCGGCGCTGGGGCGAGAAGCGGAATACGCTTCAGCAGCTGCGGCAACGGCCAAGAGGGTGGTGGTTGCTGGTGGTGGGCCAGCGGGTCTGGAAGCAGCCAGGACGGCAGCTTTGTGGGGACATAGGGTCACCCTGTGTGAAAAGCGCGACTGCCTCGGCGGGCAAGCTCTGCTGGCAGCAGTGCCTCCTACCAAGGAGATTTGGCTGGAGGTGGTTCGGTCTCGAATCAAAGACCTGGAGCGATTGGGAGTGGACATAAGGCTGAATTGTGAGCTGACCCCCGGGATGGCTAATGAGTTGTCGCCGGACGTAGTCATAGTGGCCACGGGGTCAGCGCCGCTCTTACCGGATATTGCAGGAATAGATCGAGGCAATGTTGTCACCGCTCACGATGTCCTCAGCGGAGCCCCGGTTGGCGTCAGGGTGGTGGTGGTTGGAGGGGGCATGGTGGGGTGCGAGACCGCCGACTACCTGGCTCAGCAGGGCAAGGACGTGACCATAGTTGAGATGCTCCGGCGTACTGCTCAGGACGTCTCGCCATCGGCCCGCTACTTTCTGCGCCAGCATCTCAGGGAGAGAAATGTGACGATACTGACCTCCACTCCGGTGAAGGCTATCACTGACGCTGGCGTGGTTGTTAGCTCCGAGGGGGAAGAGCGAACACTCGAATCTGTGGATACCGTGGTTCTGGCCACAGGGGCAAAATCGGTCAATGACTTGGCTGGAGTGAAGGATCTCGCCCCGGAGGTGTATGTGGTGGGTGATGCCGCCAGCCCGGGTAAGATACTGCAGGCTGTCCAGCAGGCGGCAGAGGTAGCGCGGAGTCTGTAGAGGGCTCCCGAGGACGAGGAAGAACGTACGCTTGAGGTAGCCGGGGTATTCACGACCGCCAAGCTGCGCTACCTGATTGGTCAAGGCTTGATTCTATCATTGCCGCTTCCTGAGCTTCTGCCTTTCTATCCTGCGCAGGGTATCGTCGCCAATGCCGAAGTGATGGGCGATCTCGTGACGGACTACTTCGCCTATCTCCGTTTCGATTTGTCTCTCAGAGCGGCATCTTGCCTCGATGGGTTTCTGAAAGATGGTTATCTTGTCTGGCAGAACCAGGTTGTAGCCTCTGTCCCGACTGGTTTGAGGTACTCCTTCATAAAGACCTAGCAGTTGACTACTATGCCTGAGTCCCAAGTTGCGCACTTGACTTCGGCTCGGCCAGTCCTCTACCACCACGTCGACATTTTCCAGTTTGCTCTGGAATTCGGCTGGGAGTTCTTCCAGGGCTTTGGTTACAAGGGCTTCGAACCTGTTCCTGTGCATGTCTGTTAGTCTGCCTGGTTTGGATACTGCTACGCCTCGGTGCGGCTTTCAAGATGGGCAAGTATGCGCAGCGCAACCACCCAAATCATGCCCAGATAACATGCGATGGCTAATAGGAACCAGAGCATCGGCGTGAAGCCTGCTATCGTTACGTCCGTGGCTGCGGCAACGATGCCAACAATTACTAAGGCGTCGCCGAGAATACCGAAGTACCACATGAAAAGCGGGCGTGCTGCCAACTTGGTCAGTTCGTCCATGCTCGCACCTCCTACTGAAGCTTCTGCTCCTATGTTCATTATACATTGCTTTGTCCGACTTTGGCAGCTATTTAGTGTCGTTTAATCTTCCGAAAACCTCAAATTTGCGAACCAATGTAGTGCGACCTTTCAAGGTCGCCTGGGTGTGGTTCTGGCGAGGCTAAAGCCTCGCACTACATGTTGCTCAAAAGCAAAGCTGTGTTCTGCTTCTGTAACTGCGTCTACCAATGCGGGAAGGTGTCGTTTCAAAAAGCGGATAAGGTGCGTGCGTGTTGACGACATAGCCGCAACGGGATACAATCAGTCCGTTATGAGTTCTTCTCTCAAATACAACCCCCAGGAAATCGAAAAGAAATGGCAGGACAAATGGGCGGCTGATAGGCTTTACGAGGTCAGGGACGATGATAGCCGCCCCAAGCTGTATGAGTTGACCATGTTCCCCTATACCTCGGGTGACCTCCATATCGGACACTGGTATGCCATGGCGCCGTCGGACGTCCATGCCAGGTTTAAGCGTATGCAGGGTTATAATGTGCTCCACCCCATGGGCTTCGATGCCTTTGGGCTGCCTGCAGAGAACACGGCTATCAGTCGCGGTATTCATCCCTACACCTGGACGATGGAAAATGTCGAGAACATGCGCCGCCAGCTCAAAAGTATGGGTGCCATATATGAT